>NZ_JBSFLQ010000005.1:0-267069 GCF_053599115.1 Streptomyces sp. NPDC001020
TGTTGATGTCGCAATCCACACCGAACCCGGAAGGCCCTCACTCGTTCAAGATCACTCCACCGTGAACCCTGTCACCAACCTCCGTGGACAGAACAACTAGACCGCGGGCACGTGCACCGTCTCCACGCGGCTCGCCACCAGCCGCTCCCGCTCCCGGCGCACGGCCCGCCCCCGCAGCCTGAGGATCTGGCTCAGCCCCAGCGCCTGGAGAAAGAACACCGCGGAGAACGCCACGGTGTAGTCGTCGCCCGTCGCGTCCAGAAGCAGTCCGATCGCCAGCAGCGTCGTCATGGACGCGATGAAGCCACCCATGTTGGTGATGCCGGCACCCGTGCCCTGCCGCTCGGGCGGGTTCGCCGGGCGCGCGAAGTCGAAGCCGATCATCGAGGCCGGGCCGCAGGCACCGAGCACCACGCACAGCAGGGCCAGCAGCCACATCGGCGCGTGCGCCCCGGGGTAGAGGAGCGTGGCCGCCCACAGCACGGCCGTCGCCCCGATCGTGCCGAGCGCCAGCGGCAGCCGCGCCGTGTGGTGCCGGGCGATGATCTGCCCATACACCAGGCCGACGGCCATGTTCGACAGCACGACGAGTGTCAGAAGGTCACTGGCCGTCCCCCGCGACAGACCCTGCCCCTCGACCAGGAACGGCAGGCCCCACAGCAGCAGGAACACCATCGCCGGGAACTGCGTCGTGAAGTGCACCCACATCCCGAGGCGAGTGCCGGGCTCCTTCCAGGACGCCACGATCTGGCGCCGCGCATACGCCGCCCCGTGGTGCGGGGCCGGCGCCGGCTCGTGGCCCTCGGGGTGGTCCTTCAGGAAGAGGAGGAGCAGGACGAGGACGACGACTCCGGCGAGCGCGCTGCCGCCGAACGCCGCCGTCCAGCCCACCCCGTGCAGCAGCCGGGCCAGGACGAGCGTGGAGACCAGGTTTCCGGCCATGCCCACCAGACCGGCGAGCTGCGCGACCACCGGCCCACGGCGGGCCGGGAACCAGCGCGTGCCGAGCCGCAGCACGCTGATGAACGTCATCGCGTCGCCGCAGCCGAGCAGCGCGCGCGAGGCCAGCGCCATGCCGTACGACGCGGAGAAAGCGAATCCCAGCTGACCTGCCGTGAAGAGGATGCCGCCCATGGCCAGCACCTTCTTGGTGCCGAACCGGTCCACCAGCAGGCCCACGGGTATCTGCATGCCCGCGTACACGAGGAGCTGGAGTATCGAGAAGGTGGACAGGGCGGAGGCGCCCACATGGAAGCGGTCGACGGCGTCGAGCCCGGCCACGCCCAGCGACGTACGGAAGATGACGGCGACGAAATAGACCGAGACACCTATGCCCCACACGGCGACGGCACGCCGACCACCCGGCGGATCGCCGGGCAGGGACACGGAACGTGAACTCATCGCACCTCCCCCCGGGCCAGGTGGGAGAACCAGCTCACGTGCCGGTGGACGATGTCGACGGCCGCATCGGCGTCACCGGACCGCAAGGCACGGAGGATCTCCTCGTGCTCGGTGAGCGTCTTGGCGACCCGGTCGGGGTGCGAGTGCAGGACGGCGACCCCCATCCGTAGCTGACGGTCGCGGAGCTGGTCGTAGAGCCGGGAGAGGATCTCGTTGCCGCCGCTGCGCACGATCTCGGCGTGGAAGGCGCGGTCGGTGGCCGCCGCCCCGGCCAGGTCGCCGGCGGCTGCCTGCTCCTTCTGCCGTGCGAGCAGTTCCTCCAGGCGGGCGATCAGCCCGGGAGGGGCGTGAACGGCCTTGCGGACCGCGTGCTCCTCGACGAGCTGACGCGTCTCCACCACGTCCGCGATCTCCTGCACGGAGACCGGCAGGACGAGGGCCCCCTTCTTCGGGTAGAGCTTGATCAGCCCTTCCACCTCCAGCCGGAGCAGCGCCTCGCGCACCGGCGTCCGTGAGACGCCGACCTCCTCGGCCAGCTCGCCCTCGGTGAGTAGTGTCCCGCCTTCGTAGCGGCGGTCCAGGACACCCCGCTTGACGTGCGTGTACACGCGGTCGGCGGCGGGTGGCTGCTTGACGGGCGGCTTCTCGGGAGCAGGGGCGGCGGATGAGGCTGAAGGCATGCGCACATCATAGATACAACACGTACGCATGCCGACGGCCGTCCACGATACGGACGGGCACTATCGTCGCCATTTTTTTCCCGGCAACCGCACATCCTTTTGTGTCACTGGCGTGTCTCACGAGAAGGCGGCTTCTTCATCCGGCCGCCATTCAGGGGCATTTGGATGCATTCAGACGCATCAGAGACGCAATCGGAGCGTTCAACTTGAATACCGGCATCAAGGGCGTAAGGGCACGCAGAGCAGCCGCAACGGTGATCACCACCGCGGCCGTGCTTACCTCCGCCGCTCTCACCGCGGCGCCCGCACAGGCCGTGACGAAGCCCACCATCACCGCCAAGGGCGGCTTCGTGATGAACAACGGCACCGGCAAGAGCCTGTTCACCAAGGCCGCGGACACGCGGCTGTCCACCGGCTCCACCACCAAGATCATGACGGCCAAGGTGGTGCTGTCCCAGCCGAAGCTGAACCTGGACGCGAAGGTCACGGTCCAGAAGGCGTACAGCGACTACGTCGTCAAGAACAACGCCTCCCAGGCCCACCTGATCGTCGGCGACAAGGTCACCGTCCGTCAGCTGCTGTACGGGCTGATGCTGCCGTCCGGCTGCGACGCGGCCTACGCGCTCGCGGACAAGTTCGGCTCCGGCACCACCCAGGCCGCGCGCGTGAAGTCGTTCATCGGCAAGATGAACACCGCAGCCAAGGGCCTCGGCCTGACGAACACGCACTTCGACTCGTTCGACGGCATCGGCAAGGGCAGCAACTACTCGACGCCGCGCGACCTGACGAAGATCGCAAGCAGCGCGATGAAGAACTCGACCTTCCGCACCATCGTGAAGACGAAGTCCACGCAGCAGAAGGTGACGACCAAGAGCGGCGGCTACCGCTACTACAACTGGGCCAACACCAACCCGCTGCTCGGCACCTACAGCGGCGCGATCGGTGTGAAGACGGGCTCCGGCCCGGAGGCCAAGTACTGCCTGGTCTTCGCCGCCACCCGCGGCACCAAGACGATCATCGGTACGGTCCTGGCGTCCACCTCGGTCGACAACCGCACGGCTGACGCCAAGAAGCTGCTGAACTACGGCTTCGCGGTCTGAGCCACGTCATCCACGGCACGAAGGGCCGGCCGCTCGTCCGCGGCCGGCCCTTCGTCATGTGTCTGTGCGCTGTGACCGTCAGCCCCAGGTGATCAACCGCTTGGGCTGTTCCAGGATGGCCGCCACGTCGGCGAGCACCTTGGAGCCCAGTTCGCCGTCGACCAGGCGGTGGTCGAAGCTGAGCGCCAGGGTGGTGACCTGGCGCGGCTTGACCTTGCCCTTGTGGACCCAGGGCTGGAGCTTGATCGCGCCGACCGCCAGGATCGCCGACTCGCCCGGGTTGAGGATCGGCGTGCCCGTGTCGACGCCGAACACGCCCACGTTCGTGATGGTGACCGTGCCGCCCTGCATCGCCGCCGGGGAGGTCTTGCCCTCACGGGCGGTGGTCACCAGTTCGCCCAGGGCCTCGGCCAGCTGCGGAAGCGTCTTGTCGTGCGCGTCCTTGATGTTCGGCACGATCAGACCGCGCGGCGTGGCCGCCGCGATGCCCAGGTTCACGTAGTGCTTGCGGACGATCTCCTGGTTGGCATCGTCCCAGGACGCGTTGACGTCCGGGTTCCGCTTGATCGCCACCAGCAGGGCCTTGGCGATGAGCAGAAGCGGGTTGACCCGCAGACCCTGGAGGTCCTTGTCCTGCTTGAGTTCCTCGACCAGCTTCATCGTGCGCGTGACGTCGACCGTCACGAATTCGGTGACGTGCGGCGCGGTGAACGCCGAGCCGACCATCGCCTGCGCCGTGGCCTTGCGGACACCCTTGACGGGGATACGGGTCTCCCGTCGGCCGTCGTACGTCGCCACCGGCGCCGGCACCTCGACGGCCGCCGGCATCGCGGCCGGGGCGGGAGCCGCTGCCGGTACGGACGCCACCGCCGCGTGCACGTCCTCGCGCGTGATGACGCCGTCCGGGCCTGACGGTGTCACGGTCGCCAGGTCGACGCCGAGGTCCTTGGCGAGCTTGCGCACCGGCGGCTTCGCGAGCGGACGGGTCTGCTTGTCGTGCCCGTTCAGCGCGCCCTGCGAGGCCGTGGCCGTGGCCGTGGCCGCGGCCACGGGGAGAGCGTCCCCGGAGACCACCGGAGCTCCCTTGCGGGGGCGTCGCTTGGTGGACGACTCGGCCACCCCGTAGCCGACGAGGACCGGCTTGCGGCCCTCCTGCTTCGGCTCCTGTGCGGCGGGCTGCGAGAGCGAGGGCTCCTCGGCCGGTGCGGGCGCCTCCTCGGCGGGAGCGCCCCCGGCCACGTCGACCGCGATGATCGAGGTACCGACGTCCACCGTGGTGCCCTCGGCGAAGTGCAGTGCACGGACCACACCGTCATACGGGATGGGCAGTTCGACGGCTGCCTTCGCCGTCTCCACCTCGCAGACGACCTGCCCGTCGGTGACCGTGTCACCGGGCTGCACGTACCACTTGAGGATCTCGGCCTCGGTGAGTCCCTCGCCCACATCGGGCATCTTGAACTCGCGTACGGACGCGTCAGTCATCGTCGTCACGACCCTCTCCTCAGTACGCCAGGGCGCGGTCGACGGCATCGAGCACCCGGTCCAGGCCCGGCAGATACTCCTCCTCCAGCCGCGCCGGCGGGTACGGGGCGTGATAGCCGCCCACGCGCAGCACCGGCGCCTCCAGGTGGTAGAAGCACCGCTCTGTGATGCGGGCGGCGATCTCCGCACCCGAGCCGAAGAACACCGGCGCCTCGTGCACCACCACGAGCCGACGGGTCTTCTCCACCGATGCCTGGATGGAGTCGAAGTCGAGCGGGGAGACCGAGCGCAGGTCGAGCACCTCGAGGGACTTGCCCTCCTCCGCGGCCGCGGCCGCGGCCTCCTGGCACACCTTCACCATCGGCCCGTAGGCGGCGAGCGTGAGGTCCGTACCCTCCCGCGCCACCCGCGCCTTGTGCAGGGGTCCGGGGATCGCCTCCGGGTCGACCTCGGCCTTGTCCCAGTAGCGCCGCTTGGGCTCGAAGAAGATCACCGGGTCGTCACTCTGGATGGCCTGCTGCATCATCCAGTACGCGTCCGACGCGTTCGACGGAGAGACGATCTTCAGGCCGGCCACGTGCGCGAACAGCGCCTCGGGGGACTCGCTGTGGTGCTCCACTGCGCCGATGCCACCGCCGTAGGGGATGCGGACGACGACCGGGAGCTTGACCTTGCCCAGCGAGCGGGCATGCATCTTCGCCAGCTGAGTGACGATCTGGTCATATGCCGGGAAGACGAACCCGTCGAACTGGATCTCCACCACCGGCCGGTATCCGCGCAGGGCGAGGCCGATCGCCGTACCGACGATGCCCGACTCGGCGAGCGGGGTGTCGATGACCCGCTCCTCGCCGAAGTCCTTCTGCAGACCGTCGGTGACACGGAAGACGCCGCCGAGCTTGCCGACGTCCTCACCCATCACCAGGACCTTGGGGTCCGACTCCAGAGCCTTGCGCAGCGACTCGTTGATCGCCTTGGCGAGCGCCATCTTCTCGGCCATGTCACCGTCCCCCTTCTACGTCCGCGAACGACGCCTGGTAGGCGGCGAACTGGGCGCGCTCCTCGTCGACGAGCGCATGCCCGTCCGCGTACACGTTCTCGAAAATGGCGAACCGATCCGGGTCCGGCATGGCACGGACCGCTTCGCGCACCCGCCTTCCCAACGCCTCGCTCTCCGCCTCGAGTTCCGCGAAGAATCCTTCGTCCGCGTGGTTCGATGCCTCGAGATACGCGCGCAGCCGGGCGATCGGGTCCTTCGCCTCCCAGGCGGCCCGCTCGTCGTCGTGGCGGTAGCGGGTGGGGTCGTCAGAGGTGGTGTGCGCGCCCATGCGGTAGGTGAACGCCTCGACCAGGGTCGGGCCCTCGCCGTTGCGCGCCCGCTCCAGCGCCTGCTTGGTGACCGCCAGGCAGGCCAGGACGTCGTTGCCGTCGACACGCACGCCCGGGAAGCCGAAGCCCTGCGCACGCTGGTACAGCGGCACCCGGGTCTGCTTCTCGGTGGGCTCGGAGATCGCCCACTGGTTGTTCTGGCAGAAGAACACCACCGGGGCGTTGTAGACCGCGGCGAAGGTGAACGATTCCGCGACGTCGCCCTGGCTGGAGGCGCCGTCGCCGAAGTACGCGATCACGGCCGAGTCGGCACCGTCCTTGGCCACGCCCATCGCGTAGCCGGTGGCGTGCAGCGTCTGCGAGCCGATGACGATCGTGTAGAGGTGGAAGTTGTTGCTGTTCGGGTCCCAGCCACCGTTGTTCACACCGCGGAACATGCCGAGCAGGTTGGTCGGATCGACCCCGCGGCACCAGGCCACGCCGTGCTCGCGGTAGGTCGGGAAGACGTAGTCGCCGTCGTCCAGGGCCCGGCCGGAGCCGATCTGGGCGGCCTCCTGGCCGAGCAGCGAGGCCCACAGGCCCAGTTCGCCCTGACGCTGCAGCGCTGTCGCCTCGGCATCGAAGCGGCGGGTCAGCACCATGTCCCGGTACAGGCCGCGCAGCTGCTCGGGGGTGATGCCCTTGACGTACGGGTCGTACTCGGGGTTCTTGACCCGCTTGCCCTCGGGCGTCAGCAGCTGAACGATGTCGGGTTCGTCGCCCTTCTTGGGCGTGGTGCTGCTGGTGCGCTTGGTGCCGGTGGTGCTGGTCTTGCTTCCGGCGCTGCGTCGCGGCTTGCGCGCGGCAGTGCTCTCCACGGTCACGTGTGCTCCTCCGTCGGTCCGGCCCCCGGGTTCGCCGGGTGCCTGGGTCCCCCGCGCCCGTTCCGGGCTTGGGAGAGCGGCTCGCCCACGGCGCCCGGACACACACAGGGTGGGTGCGGCCCGTTTCACAGCAGGCGTGACAGGTGCCCCGGCGAGCGCCCTGCTGTAGGCACGTTACCCAGTGCTCCACATTTCTGTGAAACCCCTCCTGACCTGGGATTTTTCTTGGATTTCCAAGTAAATCGAGTAAGTCGGGAACACGCGCTGGTCACAGCCCTGCAGGAGCCGGAACAACGGCACGTTATCCCGCTCACCTGGAGCACGGGAAGACATCACCTGGGGTCGTTCTGATGGCGGGCCGCGTGTCGCTCGCGTCACGCGCAAAGAAGAACGCATCACCGCATTACTCCCCGAGATCGCCCATCACCCACCACGAGCCCACCGCACCCGGGTCATCAAGCGGCACACGCTGTGAGGGTCCGCGCTGACCTGTGAACCCGTCGAACAGGGGCTGCTCAACCGCGGCTACCGACTGCGCACGACGCGCGGCCGACCCCGAGGCCGCCGACCTCGCGTCGATCGCACGCCAGCACCGTGCCACCCAACGCCTGGCGGACCTGGGCGTCCCGGTGGCCCCGCCGCTGGCCGGCCACGACGGCCGTACGGTCGCGGTCATCGGCGGCCACGCGTACGCACTGCATCCGTGGATCGACGGTCGGCACCGGCACGGCGGCCAGCTCACGCTCAACGACTTCTGGATGCTGCGCTGGCACTACGAGCGCGGCGACACCCGCGCGGACGCCCAGTTCCCGGCGGCCTCGGCACTGGCGGTGTGGTGGACGCGCGCGTACGACACGGTGTGCCAGGCATTCACGTGCTGAGACCCGCACGACAGCCCCCGGCACAGGCCCGGACGCGGCCCGGACGGCCTCCCGGCTCTCCGGAAGCGCCCCACGAACGGCACACGCGCGTGGACCCGTTTCCGGGCCGCACGCGGGCGTGAAGGCCGTTTCCGCGCGGGGCGGTGGCCCCGCTGTTGCCGGGCGGTGACCCGTCAAGTCCCCGGCGTGGCACCCGGGTCCCCGCCGCCCACGCTGCCCCCGACGTTCCCCTCCGTCGCCGTCGGGTCCGGCTCACCGCCGCCCGTGGGCAGCGGCTCCGTCGGCTCCTCCGTGTCCGGAGGCTGCTCGGTGGTCTGTTCGTTGGTCGGCTGCTCCGGCTCCGTCGGCTGCTGGGCCGTCGGCTGCCGGCTGTAGGGCTGCGACGGCTTGTAGGTGTGCTTGTAGTCCGAGCCGCCGCCCGTGTTCGAGTGGTCGTCCGTGGACGTGTCGTCGTCGGTCGTGTTCTCCTGCGACGGTGTCTCGCTGGCCTTCTCGTCCTTCTGGGAAGCCGTGTCGCTCGGAGACTGCGTCGTGCTGGTGCCGCCGGGCTTCTCGCTGGTGTTGTTCATCGCCAGCGCGACGCCACCGGCGATGGCGATGACCGCGAGGACCGCGAGAATCCACAGCTTGCCCCGGCCGCTGCCCTTGTTGCCGTGCGCCTCGAAGCCGCCGTCATCCCCGTTGCCGTAGCCGGTGGGCAGGATGGACTGCGGGATCTGCGCGGTACCGGACTCGGGGTGCGGCATCGCCGTCGTGTGGGCGAAGCCCGCCGACGGTGTCTGCCGGCCGTCGTGCGCCTCCACCGGGCCGGTGTTCCAGGTACCCGTGTGGCTGCCCTGGTCGTACAGCATCTGCAGGCCGTACTGGACCAGCCCGCGCATCTCCTCGGCGGTCTGGAACCGGTCGTCCGGGTCCTTCGCCAGCGAGCGCATGACGAGCCCGTCCAGCTCCGGGGGCGATCCGTCCGAGACCTGGGACGGCGGCACCGGGATGTCCTGGACATGCTGGTACACCACGGACAGCGGGGTCTCACCGACGAACGGGGGTCGCAGCGCGAGCAGTTCGTAGAGGAGGCATCCCGTCGCGTACAGGTCGGAGCGGTAGTCGACAGCCTTGCCGAGGGCCTGTTCCGGGGAGAGGTACTGCGGCGTGCCCATGACCATGCCGGTCTGCGTCATCGTCGTGGACGCCCCGTGCAGGGCGCGGGCGATGCCGAAGTCCATCACCTTCACGGCGCCGTTGTGAGTGATGATGACGTTCGCCGGCTTGATGTCGCGGTGCACGATGCCGTGCTGGTGCGAGTACGCGAGCGCCTCCAGGACGCCCGAGACGATGATCAGAGCCTGTTCGGGGCCGGGCGCCTCGGCGTTGAGCAGCAGGTCGCGGATCGTACGGCCCTCGACCAGCTCCATCACGATGTACGGCACCGACTGACCGCCCACGTGGTCCTCGCCGGAGTCGTACACGGCGACGATCGCATGGTGGTTGAGCCCGGCCACCGACTGGGCCTCGCGCGTGAAGCGGGCCTTGGAGGTCGGGTCCTCGGCGAGGTCGGAGCGGAGCAGCTTGACCGCGACGGTCCGGCCGAGACGCACATCCTCGGCCGCGAAAACCTCGGCCATACCGCCCCGGCCGAGCCTGCGGGTCAGCCGGTACCGGCCGTCCCCGACCAGTCCGCCATTGCCCCACGCCTCCGGCGCGTCCGACATCCCGCCGCCACTCGCCTCGGGGTCGGACGGGCCCTGGGCGCGCTGCGTCTGTGCCATCAGTCCTCGCCGTCGTTTCTGCCCGCGGTCTGCGGTGGTTCTTACGGTCTCCGACGGGTCACGCTACAGGCTCCACGCAAGGCGCCGGTCCGAGATGGATTGGAGAGGGAGCGGTCATCCAACCCTCCACGGAAGCCGCGTGCAAATTCTGCGTACCGGTCGCACGTCCTCGTAACGCTTCCGCGACGCTTCTTGCGCGTACGGTCACGGAACGGGCACCGAACTTGACGTGTCACCGCCCTGGGGCAGACTTGGCCGGGAATAGCCAGTCGATCACGGAACAACCGCCGCCGATCGCCGAAAACATGACACCGATCACGGACCGCGGGAGCACAGTCAGCCGCTGCCGCCACGCCGATGGGGGACGCAGAACATGAGCCAGGACGGCGCACAGGGCCGGTATGGGGCGCGGTCGTTCGCCGGCGGCCGGTACCAGCTGCGCGACTTGCTCGGCGAGGGCGGCATGGCCTCGGTGCACCTGGCGCACGACACGGTGCTCGACCGCCAGGTCGCGATCAAGACACTGCACACCGAGCTGGGTCGCGAACAGGCCTTCCGCGAGCGGTTCCGGCGCGAGGCGCAGTCCGTGGCGAAACTCACGCACACGAACATCGTCTCGGTGTTCGACACCGGCGAGGACGAGCTCGACGGGATGACCACCCCGTACATCGTCATGGAGTACATCGAGGGCAAGCCGCTCGGCTCGGTCCTCGACGCGGACATCCACCAGTACGGCGCGATGCCGGCCGACAAGGCGCTGAAGATCACCGCGGACGTGCTGGCGGCCCTGGAGATCAGCCACGAGATGGGCCTGGTCCACCGGGACATCAAGCCGGGCAACGTGATGATGACGAAGCGGAACGTCGTCAAGGTGATGGACTTCGGCATCGCCCGCGCCATGCAGTCCGGTGTCACGTCGATGACCCAGACCGGCATGGTGGTCGGCACCCCGCAGTACCTGTCGCCGGAGCAGGCCCTCGGCCGGGGTGTGGACGCGCGGAGCGACCTGTACTCGGTCGGCATCATGCTCTTCCAACTGGTCACCGGTCGGCTTCCGTTCGAGGCGGACTCACCGCTCGCGATCGCGTACGCGCACGTCCAGGAGGAGCCGGTGGCTCCTTCGTCCATCAACCGCTCGCTGCCGCCCGCGGTGGACGCGCTGGTCGCCCGCGCGTTGAAGAAGAACCCGAACGAACGCTTCCCGAGCGCCGAGGCCATGCGCGACGAGTGCCTGCGCGTGGCCTCGTCGTTCACGGCCGCGGCGCCGAGCATCGTGCCGGGCGCGCAGACGTCGAGCGGCGCCGGCGTGGGCTCGGCGGTCTTCCCGCCGGTCGACCAGTCGACGCCGGGCCCGACGGGCCCTGTGCAGACGCCGTACCAGCCCAGCCCCTACGGCGGCCCCACCCCGGCCCCGTCGCCCGCGTACGGCTACCCGCAGCAGGGCGGCTACCAGACGCCGCCGCAGACCGCCGCGTACGCGCCCCAGCAGTACGCGACGACCCCGCCGCCCTACAACATCACACCGCAGCCCTCGGCACCGGCCGCAGACGGCTCGGGCGGGCGGAAGAAGAACCGGGCCGTGATCATCGGCTCGATCGTGGTCGCCCTGGCCGCGATAGGCGGCCTGATCACGGCACTGGTGAACAACGGCGGCGACAACGGCGACAAGGGCGGCAGCAGCGCGAGCCCGTCCTCGTCGGTGGTCGCGGGCCACCGGGGCCCGGACACGTCGAAGACGATCGAAACGACCAAGTGCACCGAGCCAGAAACTGCGTACAACGACCCGAAGAAGATCAAGCTGCCGGACTTCTCGTACAAGTACATCCGGTCCGTCAAGTCGTGCTTCCAGGACGCCGGTTGGGAAATGAAGGTCAAGTACGAGGACGACAACACCTGGGGTGAAGGGACCGTCCTGAGGCAGTACCCCTCCCCGGGCACCGATATGAACCCCAAGGACATGCCGACCATCGAGCTGTGGGTCTCGACGGGCAATCCCCCGCAGCAATGACCCGGGGCACGACCGGGACCGCCAGGCAGGCATAGACGAAGGGCCCGGCACGGCGCCGGGCCCTTCAAGCGTTCGGTACTCCCCCGCTCTGGTGCCTTACAGGTACGGCCCACCCGCGCGGCCACCCGCGCGGGCGTCCTCGTCGCCGTCGGGGGCGCCGACGCCCGGCGGGAGGGCGCGGCGCATCTGCTCCAACTGGGCCCGCGCCGCCATCTGCTGGGCGAACAGCGTGGTCTGGATCCCGTGGAAGAGGCCTTCCAGCCAGCCCACCAGCTGCGCCTGCGCGATGCGCAGTTCCGCGTCGCTAGGGGTGGTCTCGTCTGTGAAGGGCAGCGAGAGACGCTCCAGCTCCTCAACGAGTTCAGGGGCGAGACCGTCCTCCAGCTCCTTCACCGAGCTGGCGTGGATCTCCTTCAGGCGCTGCCTGCTCGCCTCGTCCAGAGGAGCGGCGCGCACCTCCTCCAGGAGCTGCTTGATCATGCTGCCGATGCGCATGACCTTCGCGGGCTGCTCCACCTGTTCCGTGATCGGGATCTCGCGGGAGTCATCGTCTGCGGTGCCGCCGAGAGCCATTCCGTCCTGGCCCACGACCAGGATCCTCTGGGCGTTCTCCGACGACCTCTCGTTCCTCGGCATCTCCATGCCGCCATTCTCTCGCACGCGTACACCTCACCATCCAGGTGCCCTCGGCAGAAAGTGATCCACCCTGAAACCCCGGCGTTTTTGGGCCCACCCGCCCTCCTGCAGCGCCACCCTCAGGCGAAGGACGCTCGGCGCGCGGCGGCCGGGTGCGTTCCATCGGACAGGTGTACCGGTCCCGCGGCCCGGTGAGGGGGCCGTGTCCGTGGCGGGTGGGACGAAGGAGTACCGCCGGGGGTTTCGCCACGCCCCCTCTCGGGCGCGCGGGTGGTGCGGCCCGGGATGCCGTGCGCCGGAGTCCGTGTGACGCTGGTGGCGTTGATCTTGCCGCCCGAGCACGGGAGGGGGTCACACGCGTGACTCCATGGCTCCGTACACCGTCGACGTTCCGCATATCCCGCGCGACTCCATGGCCCGGCACGCCGTCCCCGTTCCGAATACTCCGCCTGGCCGTCCTGCCGCCGGTCCTCACCACGACAGCCGTCATCAGCGCGTGCGGCATACCCTCCGCCTGCGGGGTACCGCCCGGGTACGGGATACGTACCGCGCACGGCACCCGGCCCGCCGCATGCGCCGTTCAGCCGACGTACGTCATTCGGCCGATGTACAGCGCCCCTTCGTCCGCGCCGCCGTCCGCACCGCCATCGGCGGCCCCTTCCCGGCCCCCCGCGCACACGGCGCCCCCCACGCCCGCCCGCGCGTCCTCCCCGGGGCACACCGCCTCCGGCGCCCCTGCCCGTCCGCATTCGCTCGCCCTCGCGCGACCCTCGGCTTCCGTCTCCTCCGCCCAGCCCTCGCCCGAACGATCCCTCGCCGGCAGCCGGGCCGGTGAAGGGCGCAGACGGCCCGGTCGGCCGGACTCCGAACCGGGGAACGAGGCGGAAGAGCCGCCGTACACGAGCCACGCCCCGGCGACTCCGCCGGAGGAGACGCCGGCACCGGAGGAATCCGGCACCGCGGCTCCCGATCCCGGCTCGGGAGGCCCCGACACGGGTGCCGGGGCGTCCGCCGGTGCGTTCGACCCCGTGGAGGGCTCCCGCGTGCCGCCGAAGGGCTCCGCCACCCCGGCCCGGCGGACCACCGCCTCCAAGCCGACCCTGGAGGTCCTGCCTCTCGGCAGCGGCCTGATCCTCGTAGGCCTGGGGCTGGGGCTCGCGCTCCTCGCGCTGCGGCTTCGACGGGGATAGGCGGCCTCCGCGGCCCGGCGGTTCCGCTCGGTCACGGACGGACGGCGCCACGACGGGGACCGTCCTCGCAGACCGCCGGACCGATCACCGTGCGGGCTTACAGGGCCAGCAGCACCTTTCCGATGTGCCCGCTCTCGTCCAGCACCCGGTGGGCCGCGGCCGCGTCGCTCATCGGCAGTTCGCGATCGATGACCGGGCGGACGTGCCCGGAAGCGATCAGTGGCCAGATGTGCTCCCGCACCGCCGCCACGATCGCCGTCTTCTCGCTGAGCGGCCGTGCCCGCAGCGAGGTCGCGGTGATCGCCGCCTGCTTCCGCAGCAGGGTGCCGATGTTCAACTCGCCCTGCACACCACCCTGGAGACCGATGATCGCGAGCCGTCCGTTCACCGCGAGCGCCTGGACGTTGCGGTCCAGGTACTTCGCGCCCATGTTGTCGAGGATGACGTCCGCGCCCGTGCCCGCCGTGGCCTGCCGGACCTCCTCCACGAAGTCCTGCTCGCGGTAGTTGATCAGCACGTCCGCGCCCAGTTCGGCACAGCGGTCCAGCTTCTCCTTGCTGCCCGCCGTGACCGCGACCCTCGCGCCCACCGCCTTGGCGAGCTGGATCGCCATCGTGCCGATGCCGCTGGAGCCGCCGTGCACGAGCAGCGTCTCGCCCGGACGCAGATGGGCGATCATGAACACGTTGGACCAGACCGTGCAGGTCACCTCGGGCAGTGCGGCGGCCTGCCGTACATCGAGCCCGCCGGGCACGGGCAGGAGCTGCCCGGCCGGGACGGCCACCTTCTCGGCGTATCCGCCGCCCGCGAGCAGCGCGCACACCTCGTCGCCCACCGCCCAACCCGAGACGCCCGGACCGAGCGCGGCGATCCGTCCGGAGCACTCGAGTCCGGGGTACGGGGACGCACCGGGCGGCGGGCTGTAGCGGCCCTGCCGCTGAAGGAGGTCGGCGCGGTTGACGGCACTGGCCACCACATCGACGAGCACTTCGCCCTCGGCGGGTACGGGATCGGGGACCTCGGCCCATACCAGCGCCTCGGGCCCACCGGGTTCAGGAATCGTGATCGCGTACATGAGGGGGACGCTACCGTTCCCGGCGGGGGCGCTCAGAACCCAGCGCGGGACGCGCCTCGGTCCCGTGCGGACGGGCGTCCGGTGCCTCCTCGGTGTCCGGCGACACCCGCACGATCGTGATCAGCCGATCCGTCAACTGGAGCGTGCCGATGGCCGGGTCGTCGTAGCCGAGCACCCGATGGCCGCGTACGACGCTCACCACCAGGTCCTCCGCCTCCCGCACCCCACGGCCCACCTCGGCCTTGGTGACGGGCCGTTCGACGAGATCGAGCCCGCTGCCCTGCTGGATGAGGTCCTCCATCACCATGCCGACGGAGGGGCTGAACACGGAGAGTCCGAGGAGCCGTCCGGCGGCGCTGGCGCTGGTGATCACCGCGTCGGCGCCGGACTGCTGCAGCAACGGCGCGTTCTCCTCCTCCCGTACAGCGGCCACGATCTTCGCCGACTGGTTGAGCTGGCGCGCGGTCAGCGTGACGAGGACGGCCGTGTCGTCCCGTTGCGTGGCGACGATGATCTGCCGCGCCTTGTGCACCTCGGCCCGCTGCAACACGTCGTTGCGGGTGGCGTCGCCGACGACGCCCGCGTATCCCTTGGCGATCGCCGCGTCGATGGCCTTGGAGTTGGGGTCCACCACGACGACCTGTTCCTTCTTCAGGCCCGTCGCGCACACGGTCTGGATCGCCGACCGCCCCTTGGTCCCGAAGCCCACAACGACGGTGTGATCCCTCAAGGCCGCCCTCCAACGTTTTGACATGAGTACCCACCGGTGCATGCACACGGGTGATCAACCCGACGTGCACCGGACACAGCATCGACCGTACCGGGACAAGCGCTGCGTAACGACGGCAGGAGAGGCACGGTCCGCCGCTGACCGGGGGCAGCCGCCCCTCACGCCCGGCGGTCCGGGAACATGGACCTCAACGACCTCGACACGCCATCACAGAGGAAGCGTGGGATGAGCCTCCCCAAGCAATCACTGTCTGACCGGACCCGGCTCCCGATCTTGCGGTCGCTCCGGCAAAGGACGCGAGCCGACGGCTTGCCCCCTGAGGGAGACCAGTCCGTCAAGCTGCCCGCCGGGGTCAGCGTTCCCCCCTTCCAGCAAGTGCTCCGGCGCCTGGCCATGGCCTTGTTCGTGCTCGCCGCGACCACGCTGATCGTCTGGGCGGACCGCGACGGCTACCACGACAACGCGAATGTGAACGCGGGTGACGGCGTCGATCTGCTCGGCTCCGCCTATTACGCGACGGTCACCCTCTCCACGACCGGATACGGCGACATCACCCCGGTCAGCGCCTCCGCCCGGCTCACGAACGTCCTGGTCATCACTCCGCTGCGGGTGCTGTTCCTGATCATCCTGGTCGGCACCACTCTCGAAGTGCTCACCGAGCGCACTCGTCGTGAGGTGCGCGTCCACCGCTGGCGTGCGCGCATCCGGGACCACGTGGTCGTCGTCGGATACGGCACCAAGGGGCGGTACGCCGTCGAGACCCTTCTGGGCCAGGGGACGGAGAAGGAACGGATCGTAGTGGTCGATCCACTGCCCAAGGCGGTCGAGGCCGCCGGCAGCGACGGGCTCGTAGCCGTGCTCGGCGACGCCACCCGGGCCGATACGCTGCGCAAAGCGGAGTTGCAGAGCGCCACTCAGGTAATCGTCGCTCCACCGCGTGATGACACCGCGGCCCTGGTCACGCTCACCGCACGCCAGCTCAACAAGCGGGCCTCCATCGTGGCGGCCATCCGGGAGGACGAGAACGCCCCCCTCCTGAAGCAGAGCGGCGCCAATACGGTGGTCACCAGTTCAAGCTCTGCCGGGCGCTTGCTCGGTGTCTCCGTGGCGAGCCCGAATACCGCCGTCACCCTGGAAAGCCTCATGACCTACGGCAGGGGGCTCAACCTCGTCGAGCGCCCGGTTTCCCAGGACGAGGTGGGGCGTTCGCCACGCGAGAGCGCCGATCTGGTGGTTGCCGTCGTACGCGGCCGTCAGTTGCTGGACTACCGGGAGCCTGAGGTGAGCACCCTCCAGCGCGGAGACCGTCTGATCGCGATCCAGCGGTCCGTATCCAGCGACTGAGGTTCCTCACCGTCGGGGCCGCGCGGACCGGGCGACGGGCGTTTCACGTGAAACACTCCCCGATCCGACTCCGTCGTCCACGCTCATCCCGAGAACGCCCACGGCAGGTCGAGGAGTTCCACTTCCTCTCCGAAGCGGGCACCGCCCGGCGGTACGACCGCCAGGCCCTCGGCGGTCGCGATGCCGCGCAGCATGGCCGGGCCGTGGAAGTGCAGCGGCACGGCCCCGTCGTCGCGTACGGCGACGGGGATGAGCCGCGTGTCGTGCGGATGACCGTGGACGCTGCCCTTCAGCGGCAGTGTGTACGGTTCCGGGGCCACGCGACCTGCCAGGGTGCGCAGTAGCGGTGCGGCAAGCGTGAGCAGGCCGGAGACGGCCGCCAGGGGGTTGCCGGGCAGCCCGACGAGGTACTGGTCCTCCCGGGTGCGGGCGAGCGCCATGGGGTGACCGGGACGTACCTTCACACCGTCGACGAGAAGTTCGGCGCCGATGCGGCGCAGGGTGGGACGGACATGATCGACGGGCCCGGCGGCCGTGCCGCCGGTGGTGATGATCAGGTCGGCCGTGGAGGAGATGACCGCCTGGTGCAGCGCCTCGGCATCGTCGCCGAGTCTGCGGACGGACACCACGTCGGCGCCGAGCGCGCGCAGCCACGGCGGCAGCATCGGGCCGAGCGCGTCCCGGATCAGACCGTTCTCGGGCAGCCCCTGGGTCAGCAGTTCGTCGCCCAGGACCAGTACTTCGGCACGCGGACGTGGCAGCACGCGGAGGGTGTCGTAGCCGGCGGCCGCGGCAAGCCCCAGCACGGCCGGGGTGACCTGGGAGCCGGGGGGAAGCAACTGGTCGCCGGCATGGCATTCCTGACCGCGGGGCCGGATGTCCTGCCCGTGCGCGACCATCGAGGTCGACTCTGTTCGATCGGAGCCGAGTGCTTGGGGGACGGTGGCGTGCAGCCTCCCCTTGTCGTCGGTGCGACCGTGTTCGCTGCGCAGGACGGCCGTGGTATCCGGCGGAACACGCGCGCCGGTGGCGATCCGCACGGCCTCGCCGTCCTCGAGGGGCGCCGGTTCCGCGTGCCCGGCGAGGATCCCCTTCTCCCGTACGGCCCAGGGACCGGGACCCGCGACGGCCCAGCCGTCCATGGCCGAGGTGTCGAAGGCGGGAAGGTCGGTGAGTGCGGTGAGGGACGTGGCGAGCACCATCCCGAGGGCGGCGTCGAGGGGCAGGCCGACGGGTTCCCGCCGCGGCGCGGACCGTGTGGCGCGCTCGGCGGCTGCGCGGGCCTCGGGCCAGGCAGTGGCGCTGTGGTGGGCGCGGTGCCCGGAGACGGTGGAGGGGAGGTCGGCCGCGGTCCGGCGCTCCTGGACGCAGGCCTGGGTACCGGAGTGCGACGTGGTGCGCGGGCGCGGGTCCCGCACGAGGGCGAGGGCCTCTTCGAAGTCGAGGTCGTGCTGCTCCCGGGCGTGCTGGTCCTCGGACCGACGGCCGCGCCCGCTGCTGTCGTCGTCCACGGCCAGGTCCTCCTGCGCATCGCGTTCGTCGGTGTCCGGGCGTCCCGGGACGCCCCTTGGGGTCATCCGGCGTCCGGCTCGGCCGTGGCGGCGTCCTCGTCCGCCCAGCGCAGGGCCAGCGCGGCGGCTTTGCGGGCGGCCTCGGCGACCGCCTCGGGCCCACCCCCGGCCTGTGCGGCGGCATAGCCGACGAGGAAGGTGGTCAGCGGGGCCGCGGGGCGCGCGACGCCATGCGCGGCGTCACGCGCGAGGTCGAGGAGAACGCCGGTGTCGACATCCAGGTCGATGCCCAACTCGTCCTTGGCTGAGGAAATCCATTCATCCAACACATGCCCATGTTCCCTGATACGGGATCGGGCGGCGGCGATGGCCTCCCAGGTGTCGCAGTCGAAGGACGCGACCGGGTCGGAGACACGGGTGAGGTCGAGTCCGGCGACCAGGCGTCGTACCGGGAGACCGGTGAGCCCGCTCTGCCCGGCGCCTCCACCGCGCCCACCACGGCGGGAATCGCCGGGGTCCGCGGTGGCCAGCCGGGCCAGCTCCCGGCGCAGCGCTTCACTCCGGTAGGCGGCTACGAGTGGCTGGTCGTGACCCTCGGGGTCGGTGAGCAACACCCCTTCGGCAGCGCTCGTCCGAAGGGTGTCCAGCAGCCGTCGTATGGTCCCCTGTTCCAGAAATGGCAGGTCGGCGGAGAGCACGACCACATGCGCCGCGGTGGTCCGCCTCAGGCCCGCCTCGAGCGCGGCGACCGGGCCCGCGCCCGTCGGCTCCTCGCAGGCCCAGACCACGCGGTGCGCGGTGGGCCTGGGCTCCGCCACGACCACCGTGGTGGCCGCGCCGGAGCAGGCGGCGAGCACACGGTCGAGCAACGCCCGCCCGCCGACACGCACCCCGGGTTTGTCGGCTCCGTCGAGCCGCCGGGCGGCACCGCCGGCGAGCACGACGGCGTCGTACACCTCGGTGCCGTGGTCGGCGGGCGGCTCGTTCACGCTCATGCCCCCAAGTATGGGCGCGGGTGGATCAAGGCACCCGCGCCCCTCAGCAGCCGTGTGCTGAACCTCCCTCACACCGTCGGTGGGTGCCGAGGCGCGGCCGCCTGGTCAGAGCGTGCGCAGCAGCACCGTCGGCTGCTCCACGCAGTCCGCCACGTACCTCAGGAAGCCGCCCGCCGTACCGCCGTCGCACACCCGGTGGTCGAAGGTCAACGAGAGCTGCACGACCTGCCGCACCGCAAGCTCGCCGTCGTGCACCCAGGGTTTGGGGACGATACGGCCGACACCGAGCATGGCCGCCTCGGGGTGGTTGATGATCGGTGTGGAGCCGTCGACGCCGAACACTCCGTAGTTGTTCAACGTGAAGGTCCCGCCGGTCAGTTCCCCCGGCGTGAGCGTTCCGGCGCGCGCGGCCTCGGTCAGCCTTGCGAACTCCCCGGTCAGCGACTCGGCGTCCCGCGTGTGCGCGTCCCGTACGACGGGGACGACGAGCCCCCGCTCGGTCTGCGCGGCGAACCCGAGGTGCACCCGGTCGAGTCGGACGACCTCTCTGGCCTCCGTGTCGACGGTGGAGTTGAGTTCGGGGAAGCGGGCGAGCGCGGCGGTGCAGATGCGGGCGAGCAGCGCGAGCAGGGAGATCTTGGCGCCCCCGGTCGCGTTCATGGCCGTCCGCGCGCGCATGAGTTCCGTGGCGTCTGCGTCCACCCAGCAGGTCGCGTCGGGGATCTCGCGCCGGCTCCGGGAGAGCTTGTCGGCGACGGCCCCGCGCACTCCCCGCAGGGGGACCCGGGTGTCGGACCCGCGCGCGCTGGTGTCTCCTCCGGCCATGGGCGCCGCCTCGGGCGTGGTGGCGGGTGCTCCCGGCGTGCGGGGGCTCGCCGAGGTCCCGGCCGGCCGTCCGCCGGCGGCCCTGAGGACGTCCTCCACATCCGCCCGCAGGATCAGTCCGTCGGGACCCGAGCCCGCCAGCTTCCGCAGATCGACGCCGTTCTCACGGGCGAGCCTGCGCACGAGCGGGGAGATCACCGGGACCGGACCGTCGGGGTGCCCCGGGTCGGCCTCACGGTGCGTCCGACCGAGGGCGGCGCGTTGCGGGGCGGCCGTGTGCGGCAGCGTCGACGGGGCTGTGGACACCGGCGCCGCGGCGGCCGGGGCGAGGCTGAGGGCGGCCGGGGCCGTGACGACGCCGGGTTCGTCCGCCCGGGGTACCCCGTCCGTCAGTCGCGCACCCGGCTGCGGCGGACGCACCCGGCGGCGCCGGGCCGGAGACGCCGAAGTGCCGTACCCGACCAGCACGTTCCCGGAGGGCTCCGCGGCCGCTTCCTCGGGGGCGCCGACGGCAACAGTCAACAGCGGTGCGCCGACGGGCAGTTCCGCGCCCTCCTCGCCGAAGCGGGCCGTGACCACACCCCCGTAGGGGCAGGGCACCTCGACCATCGCCTTGGCCGTCTCCACCTCGACGACCGGCTGGTCGACCGCGACCACGTCCCCGACCTGCACCAGCCAGCGGACGATCTCCGCCTCGGTCAGTCCCTCACCGAGGTCCGGCAGCCTGAACTCCAGCACCTGTGTCATCAGCTCTCGGCCTCCCACTGCAGGCGCCCCACGGCGTCCAGGATCCGGTCGACGCCCGGCAGATGGTGCCGCTCCAGCATCGGCGGCGGATAGGGGATGTCGAATCCGGCCACCCGCAGCACCGGCGCCTCCAGGTAGTGGAAGCAGCGCTCGGTGATGCGCGCGGCGATCTCCCCACCCGGCCCGCCGAAACCGGTCGACTCGTGCACCACCACGGCCCGGCCCGTACGGCGTACGGACGCGGTCACCGTCTCGTCGTCGAACGGCACCAGGGAGCGCAGGTCGACCACTTCGAGGTCCCAGCCCTCGGCACCTGCCGCCTCGGCCGCCTCCAGGCAGACGGGCACCGACGGGCCGTAGGTGACGAGCGTGGCACTGCGACCCGAACGCCGCACCACCGCACGGCCCAGCGGGGCGACCGCCTCGGGCTCCTCGGGGTTCCAGGTGTCCTTCGACCAGTACAGCCGCTTCGGCTCCAGGAAGACCACCGGGTCGTCGGAGTCGATGGCGGCGCGCAACAGCCCGTACGCGTCGGCGACGGTCGCGGGCGTGACGACATGGAGCCCGGGAGTCGCCATGTAGTACGCCTCGGAGGAGTCGCTGTGGTGCTCGACGCCTCCTATGCCTCCCCCGTACGGGACGCGGATGGTGATCGGCAGCGGCATCGCGCCACGCGTGCGGTTGCGCATGCGTGAGACATGACTGACCAACTGCTCGAACGCGGGGTAGGCGAACGCGTCGAACTGCATCTCCACGACCGGTCTGAGGCCGTACATCGCCATGCCGACAGCGGTGCCCAGGATGCCTGCCTCGGCGAGCGGTGTGTCCGTGCAGCGGTCGTCGCCGAACTCCTCGGCCAGCCCGTCGGTGACGCGGAAGACGCCGCCGAGCGTGCCGACATCCTCGCCCAGGACGTGCACGGACGAGTCGGCCGCCAGAGCGTCGCGCATCGCGCGCGTGAGGGCCTGGGCCATGGTGGCCGGCTTGAGGGCCACAGTCGTCATCGTCCGGCTCCTTCCGGGCCTGCGGCCTCCGCTGCCAGCTCCGCCTGCAGCTGGGACTGCTGCTCCAGGAGCTGGGTGGTGGGCTGTGCGTACACATGGGCGAAGAGATCCATGGGGTCGAGCACCGGATCCTGGTTCATACGCGCCCGCAGGTCCGCCGCCATCACCTCTGCGTCCTCACGCGCCGCTTGTACGGCGTCCTCCTCCAGCAGCCCGCGTTCCGTCAACTCCCGCTCCAGCAAGACGATCGGGTCATGATCACGCCAGGCCTCGATTTCGTCCTCGCCGCGGTAGCGGGTCGCGTCGTCGGCGTTGGTGTGAGCGTCGATGCGGTACGTCACCGCCTCGACGAGCGTGGGGCCGCCGCCCTCGCGCGCGTGCCGTACGGCCTCGCCGAGGACCTCGTGCACGGCCGCCGCGTCGTTGCCGTCGACCAGGCGGCCCGGCATGCCGTAGCCGACGGCCTTGTGGGCCAGGGAGGGCGCCGCGGTCTGCTTGTCGAGCGGGACCGAGATCGCGAAGCCGTTGTTCTGTACGAGGAAGACGACCGGCGCCTGCCAGACCGCGGCGAAGTTCATGGCCTCGTGGAAGTCGCCCTCGCTGGTGCCGCCGTCGCCGACCATCGCGAGCGCGACCACGTCGTCGCCCTTCAGACGCGCGGCGTGCGCGAGTCCCACAGCGTGCGGAAGCTGGGTGGCCAGCGGGGTACTCAGGGGCGCCACACGGTGTTCGTACGGGTTGTAGCCGGTGTGCCAGTCGCCGCGCAGCAGGGTCAGGGCCTCGACGGGGTCGACGCCGCGGGCGACGGCGGCGAGCGTGTCGCGGTAGCTGGGGAAGAGCCAGTCGCGCTCCTCGAGAACGAGCGCGGCGGCGACCTCGCAGGCCTCCTGCCCGGTGCTGGAGGGGTAGACGGCCAGACGGCCCTGCTTGGTGAGCGCCGTCGCCTGCGCGTTGTACCGGCGGCCGAGCACCAGCTGGGCGTACAGCCGGCGCAGCAGCTCGGGGTCGGCCTTCCCGGCCGCCTCGGTGCCGAGAACGCGGTACGGCAGCGTGTCGGGCAGCAGCGGAGCGGGGTCGGTGCGGGGCTGCCAAGCGGGCGGCGGCGAGGGCCGGTAGGCACCCCGCTGCTCCATGACCGTCATAACGGCACCTCCTCGTGGGAGCGGCTTCAGGCACGCCACGGGAGTGATGCGCCTCACCTACCGATTGTTCGGTCGTCGGCACATTTTGGCTACAGGTGCCTCCAGGCTGTGGACAAACGGTTCTCCACAACCTGAGATGGACGCAGTACGTCCATGGTAAAGAGGCGGGGGCACATGGCATCTGAACAAATGGCCGAGCCGCCGGAGCACGGACCCATGACGCCGCCCCCACGCCCTCTCGACGCCATCGACCAGGACATCCTGCAGATACTCCAGGCGGACGGCCGCGCCTCGATACGGTCGGTCGCCGAGCGCGTCCACGTCTCGCGGGCCAACGCGTACGCGCGGATCAACCGGCTCGTCGAGGACGGCGTGATCCGCGGTTTCGGGGCCCGCGTGAACCACGAACGCGCGGGTCAGGGCACCTCCGCGTACATCACTCTGAAAATCGTGCAGAACTCCTGGCGCGCGGTCCGCGAACAACTGCGCCTGCTCCCCGGCGCCTCCCACATCGCCTTGGTGGGCGGCGACTTCGACGTACTGCTGCTGGTGCACACCCCCGACAACAGGGCGCTGCGCGAGCTGGTCCTCACCCGGCTCCAGGCGATCCCCGAAGTGCTCAGCACGCGCACGCTGCTGGTCTTCGAAGAGGAGGACCTGGACCCGGAGGGCTGATCCCGAAGGGCGGACCGCCCGGCCTCAGCGGTCCCTGTGCAGCCCCGAGAAGACCAGCCGCACGACGGCGTCGGCGACTTCACGCTCGCCCATGCCGCGCCCGTCCGGCCGGTACCACTCCACGATCGAGTTGATCATCCCGAAGACCAGCCGCGTCGCGAGCCTCACCTCCACGTCGCCGCGCACGTCCCCGTCGGCAGCCGCCGCCTTGAGCAGCTCGGCGACCCGGTGGTCGAACTCGCGGCGCCGCTCCAGGGCCCAGCGCTCGGTGCCGGTGTTGCCACGCACGCGCAGCAGCAGCGTCACGTAGGGCAGCTCGGCAGTGAGCACCTCGACCATGCGCCGTACGACGTACTCCAGCCGCTCCACGGCGCGCCCCTCGCGCGCGTGCTGCTCGTCAAGGATCTCGAAGAGGCCGTCCAGTGCCCTGCTGACGGCCCGGCGCAGCAACTCCTCCTTGCCCGCGACGTGGTGGTAGATCGATGACTTGGAGATGCCGGCCGCCCTGGAGAGATGCTCCATGGAGGTGCCGTCGTAGCCGCGCTCGTTGAAGACCTGCACGGCGACCGAGAGCAGGCTCTCCGGGGTGTACGTGTCGCGCTTGGCGGTGGTCATGAGGTGCCCTCCCGCTTCTCCGGTGCGTACGCGTGACGGTAGAGCGCGAGAGATGGCGCGTACCGTCCGCAGGGGTCGCGCAGGTGCAGGTCGTCGAGAACGTCGTAGGCCCAGCTGCGGCCGAGCCTGCGGCTCCATTCGAAGGGGCCGAGGGGGTAGTTGACACCCAGGCGCATCGCGGTGTCGATGTCCTCCTCGGTGGCCACGCCCTTGGCGACGGCGTCGTGCCCCAGGTCGACGATCCGGGCCACCGTACGGGCGACGATCATGCCGGGTACGTCCCCGATGACGCTGACGTCCTTGCCGAGCGCCTGGAAGAGCCCGGTGGCCTCGGCGAGAGTCCCCGGGGAGGTGTCCTGGGAGGCGGACAGGGCGATGCGGGTCGCCCTGCGATAGTCGAGTGCCAGGTCGAAGTAGACGACGTCGCGGAACTCGACGGAGGTCTGCCCGTCGGCGAGGACCAGTTGGCCGCCGCTCGGCAGCACCAGGCGCGTCCCGCGGTCCTCCTCGTCCTCACGCACGGATATGCCCGCTTCGCGGATCAGCGTGAGGAGTTCACCGGCGGGGCCGAGGTCGCCCTCGGCGACGACGTACGCGGGCGCCTGCGCCTTCTCCGCGGTGTGCGGCTCGGGGCGCTCGGCGTCGTCCCCGTACGCGTACCAGCCCTGTCCGGTCTTGCGGCCGAGTCGGCCCGACTCGACCAGCCGCCGCTGGGCGAGCGAGGGCGCGAAGCGCACGTCCTGGAAGAAGGACTGCCACACCGAGTGGGTGACGGACTCGTTGACATCCTGCCCGATCAGGTCGGTCAGCTCGAAGGCGCCCATCCGGAAGCCGCCCGACTCGCGCAGCACCGCGTCGATGGTGGCCGGGTCGGCGGCCTGCGCCTCGTAGACCGCGAACGCCTCGGCGTAGAAGGGCCGTGCGATGCGGTTGACGATGAACCCCGGGGTGTCCGCGCAGGCGACCGGCGTCTTGCCCCAGGCGCGGGCCGTCTCGTACGCGCGCGTGGCCGACGTGACGTCGGTGGCGAACCCGGAGACGACCTCCACGAGCGGCATCAGCGGCGCCGGGTTGAAGAAGTGCAGACCGACGAGGCGGCCGGCGTTGCGCAGGGCACCGCCGATGGCTGTCACGGACAGGGACGAGGTGTTGGTGGCGAGCAGGCAGTCGTCGCCGACGATGTCCTCCAGCTCCCCGAACAGTTGCTGCTTCACCTCGAGGCGCTCCAGGACCGCCTCGACGACGAGCGAGCAGTGCGCGAGCTCGGCCAGGCTTTCGGCCGGCAGCAGGCGGGCACGGGCCGCGTCCCGCTCGGCACCGGTGAGCCGGCCCTTCTCGACGAGCCGGTCGAGACGGGCGCCGATCGCGTCGGTCGCCTCCTGGGCGCGCCCGGGCACGGCGTCGTACAGCCGCACGGGGTGGCCCGCGACCAGCGCGACCTGGGCTATGCCCTGGCCCATGGTGCCGGTGCCGACGACGGCCACGGGGCTGCTGAGGTCGAGTGCTGTCATGTGCGCGATCCTCCCGCACGACGTTTTCCACAGATGCGGCGGACCCCCTTGTCCCGACCGATCGTTCGGTTACTCTAACTCTGTCCGGCTGTTCCTGCCCAGGTCAGAGCTCAAGGGAGAGCTCAACAAGACGAGGAGTTGGTCCCGCATGGCCGCCGAACTCACCGCGCACCAGCTGATCGCCCAGCACCGGCCCACCCTCGACCGGGCACTGGAAGTGATCCGGACACGCGCGTACTGGTCCCCGCACCCCGAACACCCCAAGGCCTACGGCGAGAACGGCAGCCTGGACGCGGCAGCGGGCAAAGCCGCTTTCGACGCCCTCCTGGGCTCCCGTCTGGACCTCGGTCAGCCCGGCACGGACGACTGGACGGGCGGCGAAGTGTCGCCGTACGGAATCGAGCTGGGAATCAGCTACCCCCACGCGGACATCGACGTCCTGCTGCCCGCCATGCGCGCGGGACAGCGGGCGTGGCGGGACGCGGGCGCGGAGACACGCGCGGTGGTGTGCCTGGAGATCCTCAAGCGCATCAGCGACCGGACGCACGAGTTCGCGCACGCGGTCATGCACACCAGCGGCCAGGCCTTCATGATGGCGTTCCAGGCGGGCGGCCCGCACGCACAGGACCGTGGCCTGGAGGCGGTGGCGTACGCGTACGACGAGCAGGTCCGCACGCCCGGCACCGCGGAGTGGACCAAGCCACAGGGCAAGCGCGACCCGCTGGCGCTCACCAAGACGTTCCAGCCTGTCCCACGCGGCATCGCGCTGGTCATCGGCTGCAACACCTTCCCGACGTGGAACGGCTACCCGGGCCTGTTCGCGTCCCTCGCCACGGGCAACGCGGTCCTGGTGAAGCCCCACCCGCGCGCGGTACTGCCGCTCGCGCTCACCGTGCAGGTGGCCCGTCAGGTCCTGGCGGAGGCGGGCTTCGACCCCAACCTGGTGGCGCTGGCCGCCGAGCGCCCCGGCGAGGGCATCGCCAAGACGCTGGCCGTGCGCCCCGAGATCCGGATCATCGACTACACGGGCTCGACGGCGTTCGGCGACTGGCTCGAGACCAATGCCCGCCAAGCCGAGGTGTACACGGAGAAGGCCGGCGTCAACACGGTGATCGTGGAGTCGACCGACGACTACAAGGGGATGCTGTCGAACCTGGCGTTCTCCCTGTCGCTGTACAGCGGCCAGATGTGCACCACCCCGCAGAACCTGCTGATCCCGCGGGACGGCATCTCCACCGACGAGGGCCCCAAGTCGTACGACGAGGTGGTCGCCGATCTCTCGCGGGCGGTCGGCGGCCTGCTGGGCGACGACGCGCGCGCGAACGCGCTGCTCGGCGCGCTCGTGAACCCGGACGTCAAGGCCCGTCTGGATGCGGCGGCCGGGCTCGGCGAAGTCGCGCTGGCCTCACGGGAGGTCACCCACCCGGACTTCCCGAAGGCGGTCGTCCGCACGCCGGTGATCGTGAAGCTCGACGGCGCCAAGCCGGACGCGGAGGCCGCCTACATGAGCGAGTGCTTCGGTCCGGTGTCCTTCGCCGTCGCGGTCGACTCGGCCCGGGACGCGGTGGAGCTGCTGCGGCACACCATCAGGGACAAGGGTGCGATGACCGTCGGCGCGTACACCACCTCCGAAGAGGTCGGGCAGGCCGTCGAGGAGGTCTGCCTGGAGGAGTGTGCCCAGCTCTCGCTCAACCTGACCGGCGGGGTGTACGTCAACCAGACGGCCGCCTTCTCCGACTTCCACGGCTCGGGCGGAAACCCGGCGGCCAACTCGACCCTGTGCGACGGGGCGTTCGTGGCGAACCGCTTCCGGGTGGTGGAGGTGCGCCGGGAGGCGTAGGGCGGCTCAGGCCGGTGCGCCCGCGGTAGCACTCCAGTGGTACAGCGTCATGGCCACACTGGTCGCGAGGTTGTAGCTGGAGACCTGGGGGCGCATCGGCAGCGACACCAGGTGGTCGGTGCGGGCGCGGAGGTCGGCGGACAGGCCGGTGCGCTCGGAGCCGAACGCCAGCACGGCGTCGTCCGGGAGCTTCAGCCCCCGGATGTCGTCGCCCTCCGGGTCCAGCGCGAACACCGGGCCCGGTGGCAGTTCGCCCACGGCCAGCCGCTCCACGGCGGTGGCGAAGTGCAGGCCGGCCCCGCCGCGGACGACCGTGGGATGCCAGGGATCGAGCGTGCCCGTCGTGACGACTCCGGTCGCGCCGAATCCGGCGGCGAGCCGGATCACCGCCCCCGCGTTGCCGAGGTTGCGCGGGTTGTCGAGGACGACGACAGGGGCGGTGCGGGGCGTGCGCCTCAGGGTCTCCAGATTGGCCTCGCGCGAGGGGCGCACGGCCAGAGCGGCGACCCCGGTGGGATGCGGGCGCGGCACGAGGGTGCGGTACGTACCCTCCGGGACCTCGGTCAGGAGCGCGTCCAGGACGTCCCGTACGTCGGGCGCCAGTTCACCGGCCAGGGCGAGCGTGGCCGGCCGGTCGGTGGTGACAGCGACGGGCACGCGCGCGTCGAAGCGCAGCGCGTGCTTGAGCGCGTGGAAGCCGTCGAGCAGGACCGAGGTGTCGGCGAGCCTGCGCCAGATGCTCAGCGGGTCGGTACCGCGGGACGGATCCGTCATGCAGTGCAGCCTACGTGCGCTGCGGGCCGCGAAGCTCACCCACGGTCCTGCGGGAAGGTCTGTGCGGGCCCGCGCTGTACAGGCGCCGCGTGTCTCACGGCAGGCGGCCCGCCGGGAAGCTCATGCCGTGGTGCCCACCTGCGTGGGCCCCGCCGTCTCCTCGGTCGGCGGCTGCTGCCCGCCCGGGCTGCGCGGAGTACGGCGTGCGCGCGCGGCAGCCGCCCGTCCACACGCGCGTGCGGTCCATTCGCCCAGCCGCCGCAGGAAGGACGTCGGCAGGAACACCGCGTCCGCGGCGATCATCGTGAGCGAGAAGAACGGCAGCCCGAGAACCACGGCGATCACCGCGTGCTCGGTCATCAGGAGCGCCAGCAGCACGTTCTTCACCCGCCGGTTGAGCAGGGCGAACGGGAAGGCGACCTGCGCGGCGACCGTCCCGTACGTCACCAACAGCACCATCACGCCGTGCGAGGACAACAGGTCGGACAGGGCGGGCCAGGGCGAGAAGTAGTCGAGGTGGAGCGGGTAGTAGACGGCCGTGCCGTCCTGCCAGCGCGAGCCCTGGATCTTGTACCAGCCGGCAGTCGAGTAGATCAGACACGCCTCGGCCATGATCACCAGCAGGGCGGCGTTGTGGACGAGGTTGGCGACGACGTCCAGCAGTATCCGCGGCTCCGCGTGGGGGGCGCGTCGGACGAGGTACCACCACAGGCCCTGCACGGCCCACAGCCCCCAGAACACCGTCAGCCAGCCGCCGCTCATCCGGCCCGCACCGGTCGCCAGGACCAGCGCGAAGCCGAGCAGAGCCCACAGGGCCGGTCCCACCCGGTCGGGACGGGGCCGCCCGCCCCACGCGTGTTCCGCGTGGGTACGCCGGGTGCGACGCGCGTCCAGCGACCACACCTGCCCGCAGCGCGTGAACACCAGGTAGATCGCCGCCAGATGGATGACGTTGTCGCCACCGTCCCCCATGAAGACGTTGCGGTTCTGCAGCGACAGGACGCCCACCATGAACAGCACGGACATCGTTCGGGTGCGCCAGCCGACCAGCAGCAGGACGCTCGAGAGCAGGGCGAGGAGATACACCGTCTCGAACCACACCCGGCTGTCGGACCACATCAGGACCGTGAAGGCGTGGTTGCCCTCGACGAGCCGCCTGGCCAGGTCCCAGCTCCAGGGGCCGTCGGGTCCGTACATCTCCTGCCGGTGCGGGAACTCCCGCAGCAGGAACAGCAGCCAGGTGGCGGCGAAGCCGATGCGGACGACCGCGGTCTGGTAGGGGCCGAGGGAGGCCTCGGTGACACGGTTGATGCCGTGCGTGACGGAACGAGCGATGCGGTTCATCGGGCACCCGCCCCCGTCCGCACAGCCTCGGGCAGTGACCACCAGGGCAGTTGCCGGTACACCGGCGCGGTGGGGATGTGCTCGTCGCTCCACTTGGGGGGCGGCACGTTGGTGATGCGGCAGCGGACCTGGACGCGGTCGACGGTCTCGCCGTGGCGAAGGGCGGTGCGCTCGCGGCCGAGGCGCAGCACGACAACGCGGCGCAGGTAGCCCTCGGACAGGGCGCCGCGAAGGCCCTGTGGGCGGTTCTCGCCGTCGTGCGAGGCGACGTAGAAGTCCCAGGCGCGGCGCAGTTCGTTCTGCTGGACATGGCTCGGCAGCGGGTTGCCGACTATGGCGGCGCCGTCGAGCGCCGACAGGTCGTACCAGCCGGTCGTCCGCTCACCGCCGTCCCGGGTGAGCACTTCGGCACGGGCCTCGATGTCGACGTTCTGCTGCAAGGGGTTGGGCGCGAACAGCTTCCAGTTCTGCTCGAACTCCGGGTAGACCCAGGTGTCGATCGCCTTGCCGTACTCCTTGGTGACGGTGTTCGCGGGCGCGACGTGCAGGAACACCATCCCGAGATGCACACACGCGACGAGGGCGACAACCGCGAGGGCAAGCGCGGCGACGATCTGGTAGCGCAGGGACAGGGCGGCCATGCCGGTGCGGGGGGCGGGTTCGGGCTCCGGGCCGCCGGTCACCGCGGGAACCGGCCCCCCGGCGCCGTCTGCCCCCAGGGCGGCAGGGACAGGCGCAGGTACGGACGGGACCGACGTGTCCGGGGCGGGATCGCTCCTGTCCCGCGGACCCGCGGCGCCCTCACGGGGCGGACCTCCGGGTACGTCGCTCGCGGCGCCCTCGGGCAGCGGGGACAACGGGTCGCCGGTGGAGCCGTCCGCCTCCCTCCCGGCGCCCGGTCCCTCGTCGTACGCGTCCATCCCGCCCCGTCTCCCGAGCTTCCCGTGACCGGCGCCACCGGCCTGGGTCGCCTGCTGTCTCCGCCGTCGAAAGCACGGGCCGCATCACCCGTTCGCGGCACACCTCGGCGCTCGCACCGGAACGGTACTCAGGACCACCCGCCCCGCACAGCTCGACGAACACGGCGGCCGGCAGCGGCGCGGAGGTTGTCCACAGCGGTTGACACCCTACGCGGCTCGTCCCACCATGGAATCGACCGGACCGAACGATCGGTCGGGAGCAGCGAGTGGTCGAGGGGGACCGCATGGCGACAGCAGCGCACCAAACGGCCCGAGCGGACGGCACGGCAGAGGCCGACACAGCGGTGTACCAGGCTGTCTTCGACGCCGCCGTCGCCGCCGACGAGCGCATCGAACCGCGCGACTGGATGCCCGACGCCTACCGGACCACCCTGATCCGGCAGATCGCTCAGCACGCGCACTCCGAGATCATCGGCATGCAGCCGGAGTCCAACTGGATCACGCGCGCTCCCTCACTGCGCCGCAAGGCGATCCTGATGGCCAAGGTCCAGGACGAGGCGGGCCACGGGTTGTACCTGTACAGCGCCGCGGAAACGCTCGGCACCAGCCGCGAGGAGCTGCTCGACAAGCTGCACGCGGGCCGCCAGAAGTATTCGTCGATCTTCAATTACCCCACGCTGACCTGGGCGGACGTCGGCGCCATCGGCTGGCTGGTGGACGGTGCCGCGATCACCAACCAGGTGCCCCTGTGCCGCTGTTCCTACGGCCCGTACGCGCGCGCGATGGTCCGCGTCTGCAAGGAGGAGTCGTTCCACCAGCGCCAGGGATACGAGCTGCTGATGGCCCTCAGCAAGGGCACGCCGGAGCAGCACGCCATGGCGCAGGACGCAGTGGACCGCTGGTGGTGGCCGTCCCTGATGATGTTCGGTCCGCCGGACGACGAGTCCGCGCACTCCGCGCAGTCGATGGCCTGGAAGATCAAGCGGCACTCGAACGACGACCTGCGCCAGCGCTTCGTCGACATCTGCGTGCCCCAGGCGGAGTCGCTGAACCTCACCCTCCCCGATCCGCAGCTGCGGTGGAACGAGGAACGCGGGCACTACGACTTCGGCCCCATCGACTGGACCGAGTTCCGGGAGGTCCTCAAGGGCAACGGCCCCTGCAACGAGCAGCGGCTGTCCCAGCGCAGGCGGGCGCACGACGAGGGCGCCTGGGTACGGGAGGCTGCCGCGGCGTACGCGGCGAAGCACAACGGCACTAGGGGCGCGGCCGACGGCCAGACCCGCGTGGCCGTCGGAGCGTCGGCGGACAGGGCCGACACGAACGGGGAGGCGTGACGATGACGACCAAGGAATGGCCCCTGTGGGAGGTCTTCGTGCGCTCGCGCCGCGGCCTCTCGCACACCCACGCGGGCAGTCTGCACGCCCCGGACGCGGAGCTGGCGCTGCGCAACGCGCGCGACCTGTACACACGGCGCGGCGAAGGCGTCTCGATCTGGGTCGTGCCATCCGCCGCGATCACCGCGTCCTCACCCGACGAAAAGGACGCGTTCTTCGATCCGGCCGCCGACAAGCCCTACCGGCACCCGACGTTCTACGAGATCCCCGAGGGGGTGAAGCACCTGTGACCGCCACCGTGCACACCGGGGCCGCCCTGGCCCTCGGCGACGATGCCCTGGTGCTCTCGCACCGCCTGGGGGAGTGGGCGGGCCATGCTCCGGTGCTGGAGGAGGAGGTCGCCCTCGCCAACATCGCGCTGGACCTGCTGGGCCAGGCCCGCGTCCTCTTGTCTCTGGCGGGCGACGAGGACGAACTCGCCTACCTCCGCGAGGAACGCGCCTTCCGCAACCTGCAACTGGTCGAACAGCCCAACGGCGATTTCGCCCACACCATAGCCCGCCAGCTGTACTTCTCCACCTACCAGCGGTTGCTCTACGCTCAGCTCGCCGCCGGGGACGGACCGTTCGCGGGCCTCGCGGCCAAAGCGGTCAAGGAGGTCGCCTACCACCAGGACCACGCCGAGCAGTGGACCTTGCGGCTCGGCGACGGCACGGAGCTGAGCCATGAGCGGATGCGCCGCGCATGCGAGGCACTGTGGCGGTTCACAGGAGAGATGTTCCAGCCGGTCGAGGGCGTGGAGGTCGACTGGGCCGGACTGAAGGCCACCTGGCTGGAGACGGTGGGCGACGTACTGCGCCGCGCCACCCTGGAGGTCCCTGAGGGGCCGCAGGCCGGAGCGTGGACCGCGGGCGCCGGACGGCAGGGACTGCACACCGAACCCTTCGGGCGGATGCTCGCGGAGATGCAGCATCTGCACCGCAGTCACCCGGGGGCGTCATGGTGACGGCCACGGCTCTCGAAGAGGAACTGCGTCGGCTCGCCGGCTCCGTCCCCGACCCCGAGCTGCCCGTGATCACTCTGGAGGAGCTGGGCGTCCTGCGGGCCGTCCATGTGCGCGGCACGGATGCGGTGGAGGTCGAGCTGACCCCGACGTACACGGGATGCCCCGCGATCGAGGCGATGTCCCTGGACATCGAGCGGGTGCTGCACCAGCACGGCATACGGGAGGTCGTCGTACGCACGGTGCTCACCCCCGCATGGTCGACGGACGACATCTCCGACGAGGGCCGGCGCAAACTGCAGGAGTTCGGTGTAGCGCCACCACGCCTACGCCACCCGCAGGCGTCCGGGCCGGTGGCGATACAGCTGGGCGCCACACATACGGTCGCCGACTCCCCCGAGCCGGACGGTCCTGTGTGCTGCCCGCACTGCGGGTCCGCCGAGACCGAACTGCTGAGCCGTTTCTCGTCCACCGCGTGCAAGGCCCTGCGCCGCTGTCTGGACTGCCGCGAACCGTTCGACCACTTCAAGGAGCTGTGATGGCCCGGTTCCACCCGCTTCCGGTGGCCGCGGTCGACCGGCTCACCGACGACTCCGTGGCCCTGACCTTCGCCGTGCCGCCCACGCTGCGCGAGGAGTACCGGCACATGCCCGGCCAGCATCTCGCCCTGCGCCGCACCGTCGACGGCACGGAAATACGGCGCACCTACTCCATCTGCTCTCCCGCGCCGGCACCGGACCAGGAGGGTCCGCGCACCCTGCGGGTCGGGGTGCGGCTTGTCGAGGGGGGTGTCTTCTCCTCGTTCGCGCTCAAGGAGGTCGCCGTCGGGGACGAGCTGGAGGTGATGTCCCCGGCAGGACGGTTCACGCTGGAGCCCGCGCCCGGCCTGTACGCGGCCGTGGTGGGCGGCAGCGGAATCACGCCCGTACTGTCGATCGCGGCGACGCTGCTGGCACGGGAACCCCAGGCACGGTTCTGCCTCGTCCGCAGTGACCGAACGTCTGCCTCGACGATGTTCCTGGAAGAGGTCGCCGACCTGAAGGACCGCTTCCCCGACCGTTTCCAGCTGGTCACGGTGCTCTCCCGGGAGGAACAGCAGGCGGGCCTGCCGTCCGGGCGGCTCGACCAGGAGCGACTGTCCGGGTTGCTGCCCACCCTTCTTCCGGTGGAGAGGGTCGCGGGCTGGTTCCTGTGCGGGCCGTTCGGGCTGGTGCAGTCGGCGGAACGGGCACTGCGCGGGCTCGGGGTGCAGCGGACCCTTATCCACGAGGAGATCTTCCACGTGGACGACGGCACCGTGACCACGCCGTCCATACCGTCCCCCGCGCACAGCACGGTGACCGCACGGCTCGACGGGCGTGGCGGAACCTGGCCGGTCGACGACGGCGAGTCACTGCTGGAGACGGTGCTGCGCAACCGGCCCGACGCGCCTTATGCCTGCAAGGGCGGGGTGTGCGGGACCTGCCGCGCCTTCCTGGTTTCCGGGCAGGTACGAATGGACCGCAACTACGCGCTGGAGCCGGAGGAGACCGAGGCGGGTTATGTGCTGGCATGCCAGTCGCATCCGCTCACGGAGACGGTGGAGCTGGACTTCGACCGGTGAGGAGGGTTCTGCGCCGACGGATGCCGGCCGACAGTTCCTTCACTGATCCACCTCGCCCGACCATTCCCCACCAGCATGGTCCAAGCTGACACACCGTCAGCTTCGCGATCAGCCAGGAGGGGAAGGCCGGGCACTTCGCCTCCGGCGAGGGAGCAGCACCGCTGCTGCCGGTCACGGTTCGCTGCCCCTCGGCCCCGCCGCGGCACACGATGAGGCGGTGCGAGACCTGGTAGCGGCGCATCCGCTGGAACGAGCGGGCCGCCCGGTCCGGGGCAAGCCCCCGCGACCGGTCTACAGCACGATGCCCGGCTCGCCCTTGGCGTCCAGGACGGGTCGGCCCTCCGCGGCCCAGACCTGCATGCCACCGTCGACGTTCACCGCCTCGACGCCCTGCTGGACCAGGTACATCGCCACCTGGGCCGAACGGCCACCGGAGCGGCAGATCACATGGACCCGGCCGTCCTGCGGCGCCGCCTGCGTGAACTCGCCGTACCTTTCGACGAATTCACTGATGGGGATGTGCAGCGCTCCCTCGGCGTGACCCGCCTGCCACTCGTCGTCCTCGCGGACATCCAGCAGGAAGTCGCCGTCCTTGAGGTCCGCGACCTCGACCGTGGGCACACCAGCTCCGAAATGCATACTCCGACGCTACCCGACGCGGGCGCTGACGTGCCCGGACCCTGTTGGATCAGGCCGTACACGACATCTCAGCCGCGCAACGCCGCCAACTCGGCTTCCTTCTGCGCGACCTGGGCCAGCAACTGTTCCGCGATCTCCTCCAGGAGACGGTCGGGGTCGTCGGGAGCGAGCCGCAGCATGGAGCCGATCGCGCCCTCCTCCAGCTCACGGGCGAGGAGTGTGAGCATTTCCTTGCGTTGGGCGAGCCATTCGAGGCGGGCGTACAGCTCCTCGCTGCGGCTCGGCCTGCGTTCCTCGGGGACGGGCCCGGCGGCCCATTCCTGGGCGAGCTCCCGCAGCAGGGCCTCGTCACCACGGGCGTAGGCGGCGTTGACCCGGGCGATGAACTCGTCGCGCCGCTTCCGCTCGTCCTCGCCCTGGGCGAGGTCCGGGTGGGCCTTGCGGGCGAGTTCCCGGTAGAGCCTGCGGGCCTCCTCGCTGGGGCGGACGCGCTGCGGGGGCCGTACGGGCAGGTCCGTCAGCATGGCCTGGGCCTCCGGGAACAGACCGTCGGAGTCCATCCAGCCGTGGAACAGTTCCTCGACGCCCGGCATCGGCATGACCTGGGCGCGTGCCTCGTGGGCACGGCGTATGTCCTCGGGATCACCGGTGCGGGCAGCCGTCGCCTCAGCGATCTCCGCCTCCAGTTCGTCGAGGCGTGTGTACATCGGCCCGAGCGTCTGGTGGTGCAGCCGCGAGAAGTTCTCGACCTCGACGCGGAAGGTCTCCAAGGCGATCTCGTACTCGATCAACGCCTGTTCGGCGGCCCGCACGGCCCGCTCCAGCCGCTCCTCCGGACGCGCACCCGCGCCGTCCGCACCGGGGTCGGCTGCTTCACCGGGGCTGCCACTCTCGGCGACCGGCTTCTCGGCAGCGGACACGGACTCGCTCTGCTCGGCTTCGGGCGTCGTCACCAGACCAGCGTATGACACGGCGGGGGCGGTCCACGCTCGCGTGCGGGACAGGGGACAGGGCACGCGTTCCGTACGGTGAGCGGGCCTTCCCCGCGCTCCCAGCCCCTCGCCTCCCCCGCAATGCCCACGCCGCACCACCGTCACCACCCCCGTCGCTCTACCGACCACCACCCACCCCCGCATCGCTTGGCGCGCGGTAACCGCGAAGAGGGCTTTCACGCGTGCAGCAGGTGAGGGGGTGGTCGGGTGGCCGGTCTTCAGCCGCGTCGATGTCGTGGCAGTAGCGTGCCGACGGTGTCCCGAACGCGAACGCATCGGCCCACGCCAGGTCCTCGATCGAGGCCTCGGCGATCGCGGAGGTGGCGTCGGCGTGTGCCCGCCACAGCGGGTTGGCGTCGATCGCGCTGTCCGGTGCCAGTTCGGCGACCCGCCGCAGCCGCACTTCGGCGCCGGCCGAGGTGGCGCCCTCGGCGACGGCCTGGGCGAGCGTGTGAACCGTGCCTGTCGCGCTGTAGTAGATGACGGCGACCTTCGCGGTCATGTCTGCCTCCCGCAACGTGCTGTAAGCTTCGTTATCCGCATAACCTTATGCAGATAATGTTATGCGGATAACTAACTCTGTCAAGGGAGAGCGCTCATGGACTTCGACCAAGCCGACGCCGTCAACCAGGCCATCCGCCTGCTGAGCCTTCGTCACCGCGCAAGAACAGCGGAGCTGCTGGCCCCGCTCGGCCTGCATCCCGGCCAGGAGGCGCTTCTGCTCGAACTGGCCCGTACCGGCCCGATGATCCAGGCGCAGCTCAGTGAGGCACTCAGCGTCGAGCCGCCCAGCGTCACGCTCATGGCCCGCAAGCTCGAAGCCTCCGGCCATGTCCGCCGCACACCCGCCCCCTCCGACAAGCGCGCCAGCATCGTCGAACTCACCGACAGCGGCCGCGCGCTGGCCGACCAGGTCAAGCAGATGTGGTGCACGCTGGCGGAGGAGACCGTGACCGGCCTGCCCGCCCAGACCGTGGCAGAGCTACCCGGGGTCCTCAGGGCCTTGGCCGGCAACGTCGACACCAGACGCTCCGCCACCCGCACGGCCGCCGGGGCGGCGGGTACGACACGACGGCCGTAAGTCGTGTACGTCGCGGTGGGGTTGGGGTGGCAACCGGGTGTGCCGGGAAAAAGAGCAAGCCCGTCCATGGCCCGCACCCCGGTCTACGCCCGCAGCTCGCGGATCAACGCCCTTGTCATCGCGGTCACTTGGAGGTGTGCCGGGCAATGCGACAGGGCCAATGTCACCTGTCGGGGCGCTCGTCCGTTCCCCGCGCCCCTGGGCCACGGGGAACGGACAGCACACATACGCACTACTTGCTGACGGCGAAACGCATCAGGGCGTGCTCGTCGCCCTGCTTGATCTTCCCGGTCACGTTGATCACTTCGAGCTTCCAGGTTCCGCCCACTCGCACGGCCTTGGCCACGGCGCAGCCGTTGTCCTGGGTGAGCAGGCTGGGCCAGATGTCGGCGACCTGCTGGGAGCTTCCGCCGGTCGCGTCGTACACCTTGAAGCTGATGTTGCGCGCCTTCTGGAAGGAGCTTCCCTTCTTGAAGGCGGCGGCGACGAACACGATCGAGGTGATGTTGGACGGTATGCGTGCGAACTCGACCGTCACCGTCTCGTCGTCACCGTCCCCGCGGCCGGTCTGATTGTCCCCGCTGTGCACCAGCGAGCCGTTCCCCATGGGGTCCAGAGAGTCCAGGCCGGCCAGGCGTACCGGGTCCGAGCCCTGCATGGCGATGGCGATGAGGTCCAGGTCGGTGCCGACCTTGCGGCGGAGCATGCCCATGACTCCACCGCTGGCACCCCCCGTCGGGTCCCAGGACGCGCCGATCGACAGATGGGTCACTCCGTCCAGATCCGCCGGGCCGTCTTCCTTAGTGAGTGTGATCATGCGTTCATCCTCCTTGATGAAGGGACTGCGACACCGAGAGTGTGCCGGGAGCTTCGGCTGCTGCACCCAACGGGGTCGCGGTCCGCGCACACGAGCCGTCGCCCGGGCAGGGACCTCGGTGCCCCGGGCAAGAGGAGCGCCCGAGCCGGCTCCTGCCCCGTACGCCTCAGCGAACTGTGTCGCTTTCGGCGGCCGGACGGGCCGTCGCGGTCTCACCGGGAGCCGACTGGACGACCCGCGGTGCGGGCCCGGCGGACGCGTTCTCGGGGGCAGCGGAGGGCCGAGGGCCGTCGCCATCCTTCTTGGCCTTGGCCTCGCTCTTGAAGCTGCGCATCGACTTGCCCAGACCGCGAACGGCGTCCGGCAGCTTCTTGGACCCGAACTTGGACCCGAACAGAGCGATGATCACGATCGCCACGATCAGCAGCTGCCAGGGTTCCAGCCCGTTGCGGAGCATCCCGCCCACCCTTTCTTCAGCCGACGGCGTGCGGGCCAGGCATTCCGCACCCGCTGTCACAATTGCTGCCTTGCGCAACTGTACAACTCTGAGGCGTGACGGACGTGGACGCCCTCGACAGCCGTTTCAGTCGTCCGAGTCGGGTTTGCCGCTCGCCGCCGCGTACGCCTGGGTCGGCGTCATGGGGACTCCGTTGAGGCTCACCGTCTTGTAGCGGCTGACCTTGGCGCAGGTGTTGCTCTGGTCAGCCGTGGAGGCATGGGCGTTGGAGACGGCGGCCTTGGTGTCGGCGGGCGCGGGCGAGGACGTGCCGCCCGGGTAGCTGGTGCCGCTGGGCCAGTCGCTGCCGACCACCAGGGCCAGGCCGGTACCGGTGCCCTGCTCGAGGTGCGAGGCGGACAGGCCCAGCGCCTCGGCGACCGTCCGGGCCTGGGCCTTCTGGCCCCTGCCGTAGGTGAGGGTGGTGGTCGTCGCAGGGCTCGGGGCGTTGGCCGTGGTCGTGTCGGAGCTGAAGCCCTTGTCCACGAGTGCGGTGGCGATGACGGAGGCGCGACCGGTGATGCCGGTGCCGTTCTTCACCGTCACCGCGATCTGCGAAGCGGGCACAGGGGCGGCCGTCGCCTTGCCGGTTGCCGAGGCCGCCGCGGACTTCTTGCCCGAGCCGGTGGTCAGCGACTGGTCGTTGGCGATGGTGGCGAAGAGCGCCTTGGCACCGGCGCCCGCCACCACCCGGTCCTTGTCGTTCGGGTCGGGGTCCGTCTGCATCGTCGTGAAGGTCATCCGCTTGGCGGGCACCTTGTTCAGGTCGTCCGCGAGGGAGATCAGCTTCTTCACGCTACCCAGGTCGTCGTCCACGGTCAGCGCCTTGGTCGCGGCGTCCGCGAGACGGTACACCGCGGCCGGATCGGTGAGCGTGCCCGCGCTCTTGAACTTGCGGATCATCGCGCTCAGGAATATGTGCTGGGAGACCGTACGGCCCAGGTCACTTCCGTCGCCGAAGCCGTGCCGGGAGCGCACGAACTCCAGTGCAGCCACTCCCTTCAGGGTGTGGTTGCCCTTGGACAGCTTCAGGTGCGAGTAGGTGTCGTAGACGTCGTCACTGACGCACACGGAAACGCCGCCGACCGCGTCCGACATCTTGACCACGCCGGAGAAGTCGAGCTTGACGAAGTGGTCGATGGGGATGCCGGTGAACTGGTGGACGGTGGCCACCTGGCAGGACGGGCCGTACTGGAGCGCGCTGTTGATCTGCCCGTGGTAACCGGGGGTGGACTGACCGGACCCGCTGTCCTTGCAGGCCGGAATCTGGACCATCGTGTCGCGGGGAATGCTCATCACCGTGGCGTTCGAGCGGTCGGCGGATATGTGCACCACCATCTGCACGTCCGCGTTGCCGCCGGTCTGCACACCGGTCTTCGAGCAGCCGCCGCCGAGCTTGCAGTCCGCCTCGCTGTTGCGGCCGTCGGAGCCCATCACCAGGATGTTGATCGGGGTCCGGCCGAACGCGTCGGCCTTCTCCGTGCCGCCCTTGCCGTCGAGCGAGACGCTCTGGATGTTGCCGTTCAGATGCTCGTAGAACCACCAGCCCGCACCCGCGGTGACCACGATCAGCACGGACAGGGTGATCGCGGCGAACTTCAGGATCCGCTTGCCGCGGCCCGCCGGGCGGGCGCGCCGCCTCGACCGTGTGTCGCCGAGCGAGCGGGAGGCCGCTCGGGCCCCGGCTCTTCCCCCTGCTGGGCGCGCGCCGTCGGCTCCGGCCCTACGCCGTCCGGACACCTGAGTGGTGCGGCTGCGTGTGGCCTGACCGCCCCGTCCGTCCCACGGCTCGCTCATCTCCCACTCCCATGAACGGTCGGGCCCATCAGACCGGGCCGTCGAGGTGCGGCCGGGCATGCACGGCGTGTACGAACAGACGGAGGCGGACCCCCAACTTGCTTGCGTGATTGCGCAATCTAGCAAACAAACTGTCCGAGCAGCACGATCCACACACAATTCCCAGGTGAGGCATCTCATGGCACCGCCCCCCTGGGGAGGCCCGCCCGCGCGAACCGGCACTCCCGCCCGGGGCGCGCCCCGGGCGGAAAAGTTCGGTGATCACGTCTTACGCCGTGATTCAGGACGAGTTACGGTGACCACCATGCGGTGGGGGGATCACCCGTCATGGGTCCGGTGGGTGGCGGCCGCGTACGTGATCGGGTTCCTCGAAGGCACCGGAGCCCACGCGTACTTCCTTGCCACCGACGGGCTGCACACGTACAACTACGCGTCGACGCCGGTCCAGTTCCTGTTTCACGGACTTCTACTGCTGGACCCGCTGGTCGCACTGCTGATCATTCTGCGGCGCCACCAGGGGCCGCCACTGGCCGCCGTCGTCATGGTCGCCGACCTGATCGGCAACTGGGCCACCGTCGGGAGCGCCGTCTGGGCACACCCCGTCGCCTTTCTCCGCCCTGTGGGGTTGTTGCCGATGACGGTCTTCGGCATCTTCGTCCAACTCACATCCCGTCCGCTACGCCGAGCCCTGATGAGTGAAGGATGACGAACGGGTTCAGTGCGGGCTCCGTCCGTACCGCGCGGTGATCCACGCGGCACCGCGCTCGGCCAGGGCCCGTCTCCGCCCCCAGCGCGACCGCCGCACAGGCATGGGCGAGGTCCGGGTCTCGGGCATCGCGGCCGCCAGGACGGCGAGATGGCCGGCGGCTCGCGACAGTTCCGACTGGAGCGCTCGGCGCCGCTCGGGAGACCTGGCCCTCGAGAACGCCGAATAGAGTCCTTCGACCTCGGCCAGGGCAGCACCCAACCGCAGATTCGTATCCCGTACTCGCTGCATGTCCCCGCGCGGCATGAACGCCCCTCCTTGCACCGACAGCCGGGGGCCGCCCCCCGGCTGACTTCAATTATTGCGCAATGAGGCAACCCATCTGGCTCAACTCTGAGATCAGCGGTAACAGTTGGCCCCGCTGTGCGGGACCGGCTCAGTTACTTCAGGCCGCGGCGACGGCGCGTCTCGACCCGCGTGAGCGCTCACCATCGGCCCAGGTCCACCTGCGTCTCACAGCACTGCGTCCGGTGCGTCACCACGTCGCCGGTAACGCGCCCTTGCCGCCATGAGACCCGCGGCGTAGAGGGCGAGGACTGCTGTGAGCAAGAGGTAGTAGAGAAGTGGCAAGGGGGGCAGGCCGAGTGCGTGGCCGAGGGGAGAAGGTGGCACGGCCAGCCCGATGACGGCCAGGGCGATCGCGGCCCAGGCGACCGGCCCGGGTTTGCGGCGCCCGGCGCTGCCATGGCCGGCGCGGAGCAGGAGCATCACCAGGGCCTGGGTGAGCAGGTTCTCGGTGAACCAGCCGGAGTGGAACACGGCCTCGTCGTCCCCGGTCCCCGGCCCGTGCAGGGCGAGCGCGAGGATGCCGAAGGTGGCGAGGTCGGCGACCGCGTTGAGCAGCCCGAAGCCGATGATGAAGCGCAGGAGGTCGCGCGGGCGCAGCACGGTCGGCCGGCGCAGCGCCGACGGGTGGGGCCGGTCGTAGGCGAAGGCGAGCTGGGCGGCGTCGAAGCACAGGTTCTGGGTGAGGACCTGTGCCGGGAGCATCGGCAGGAACGGCAGGAGCAGGCCCGCGGAGAGCATCGCGAGCACGTTGCCCAGGTTGGAGGAGAGCGTGATGCGCAGGTAGGTGACGATATTGCCGCTCGCGTGCCGGCCGGCACCGATGGCGTGGGCGATCGCGGTGAGGTCCTTCTCGGCGAGCACCACGTCGGCACCCTCGCGGGCCACGTCGGCAGCGTCGCGGGGGGCGATGCCGACGTCGGCCGCGCGCAGGGCGGGCAGGTCGTTGACGCCGTCGCCGAGGAAGCCCACCGTATGGCCGTCGGCACGCAGCGCCTGAGTGATCCGGGCCTTGTGTTCCGGGGTGCAGCGGGCGAAGACGGTCGTACGGCGGACGAGGCCGGGAAGCTCGGTGTCGGTGAGGGCGTCGATCCGGTCGGCGGTGAGCACGCCGTCGTCGCTGACGGGGATGCCGAGGTCGCGGCAGGCGCGGGCGGCGGTGCCCGGGTGGTCGCCGGTGAGGACCTTGACGGTGACGCCTCGGCCGGTGAGGTCCTTGAGCGCGTCGGCGGCGGTGGGCGCGAGCGCGTCGCGCAGGGTGATCAGACCGCGGAAGGTGAGGCCGCGTTCGTCGGCCGGGGTGTAGCCACGGCTGCGGGCCGGGCGTTCCGCGGTGGCGACGGCCAGGACCCGCAGGCCCTCGTCCGCCTCGAGGGCGGCGAGCCCGCGTAGCCGTTCGCGCTCCTCGTCGTCCAGAGCACTGCGCTCCAGGACGGCCTGAACGTCTCCCTTGACCACCAGCGTGTGCGTGCCGAGCCGGCCTGGTGTGCGGAGGACGACAGTGGCGAGACGACGGACCGGGTCGAAGGGAACGGCCGCGACCCCGTCATGCGCCATGAGTTCGTCCTCGTCCGCCGCGTCCAGGATCGCCTCGTCGAGGGCGTCGGGCTGGGGCAGGTCGGCGAGTTGAAGAGTCCACCACGCGTTGACGGCGGCCAAGCGCAGGACTTCGGGGTCGTGCTGACCGTCCGGGCCGAGCGAGCGGTCGGCGACCGGCCGGTCCTGAGTGAGGGTGCCGGTCTTGTCCACGCACAGCACGTCCACGGCACCGATGTCGTGCAGGGCAGGCAGCCGCTTGACGATCACCCCACGCGTACGGGCCAGCAGCGAGGCCCCGCGCGCCAGACAGGTGGTGACGAGGACCGGCAGCATCTCAGGTGTCAGCCCGACCGCCACCGCGACGGCGAACGGCAGCGTCTCCAACCCGCGTCCGCGCAGCGCCGCGTTGGCCATGAGGACCAGCGGCGGGGTCAGCAGCATGAACCGGATGAGGATCCAGGAAATGCCGTGGACGGACCGGTCGAAGGCGGTCTTCTCCTGTCGTTCGACCGTGCGGACTTGGGCGGCGGCGAACCGGGTCCGCGCGCCGGTCGCGATGACGACCGCGGTGGCGCTGCCGGAGGTGACGCTGCTGCCCTGGAAGCAGCAGTGCGCCTGCCCGAACACCCCGCCCGCCGTTCCGCGCGGAATGTCATCGGCGCTCTTGGCGAGGGGGGTCGACTCCCCTGTCAGCGCCGACTGGTGCACCGTCAGTCCGCTCGCCCGCAGCAGCCGTACGTCCGCCGGCACCAGGTCGCCGGGTCCCAGGCGGATCACGTCTCCCGGGACCAGTTCGTCCACCGGGAGCTCCCGGCTCACCGGCTCGGCGTCCTCGTCGGCGCGCCGCAGCACGGTGGCGGTGGTGGCGACCAGTTCTCGCAGCGCGGCCGCGGACCGGTCGGCGCGATGCTCCCCCGTCGCGCGCAGTGCGCAGCTCACCACGACCAGCAGGAGGATCACCGAAGCGGTCCCCCAGGCGAAGACGGCTGCCGACACCAGCCCGAGGCACCCCAGCACCGCGGTGAACGGGTCCCGCAGGCTTCGGACGAACAGCCTCGGCCAGGAGACTTCCTGCCTGGCCGGAAGCGTGTTGTCACCGAACCGGGCCAGTCGCTGTTCGGCCTCTGCTTCCGTCAGGCCGCGCGGACCGGCGTCCAGCTCGCGAAGCACTTCGAGCAAGCTCCGCACGGAGCGGCCCGGGGGGAGGGCCTCGACGACGTCTCGGTCGTTGCCGAACGCCGTAGCGGCGCCGGGATGCGGCGTTCCCGCGTTCTGCCTGGAGGCCGCGGTGGTCTCAGCCACCGATCCCGCGCAGCCGGTGTACCGGTGCGGAGGCGTGCTGGGAGCGCGCGGTCAGCTGACCGACCATCACGCGCACCAGCGTCACGACATCGGGGTCGTCGATGTAGTAGACCTGCCGGCGGCCTTCACGCCGTGAGCGCACGAGTCCGGCGAGCTTCAGCTTGGCCAGGTGCTGACTGACCGCAGGCAGCGCACCACCCACCCGGTTGGCGAGGTGCGTGACGTCGCTCTCGCCCTGGGACAAGGCCCACATCAGGTGCAGTCGGGCGGACGAGGCAAGCAGACCGAACGCGGCAGCGGCGGCGGCCAGCACCTCGGCGGGCGGGTCCTCGAAGCCACCGTCGATCTCCGTCACAGCCCTCTCCCGTCCCGCCCCGTTCAAGCCGACGCACATGCGCCCACCCATGGTAGGCGCAGGGTCCCGTCAGCGGTGCGCCGCAGGGAGCACCCGGCCGCCTTCACCGGTGGCTGTACGCCGGGTCGACGGGTCAGTCCTCGTAGTAGTTGTTGACGACGACGTCCGGTTCGTCGTCGTCGAACGCCTCGTTCAGCAGCGCACCACCGACGAGACCGGCCGCACCGGCACCGATGAGTGCACCGGTGCCGAAGCGGCGACCGCCGCCCTGCTGCTGGTGCTGGTGCTGGTGGTCGTGGTGATCTCCGTACGGCTGCCCGTAGCCCTGCTGCGGATAGCCCTGCTGTGGATAGCCCTGCTGTGGATAACCCTGCTGCGCGGGCTGCGGGTACCCCGGCTGGGGCGGGGTGTAGAACGGCGGTGCCGTGGTCTGCACTCGCTGGGCACACCCACCGCAGGCCTGGACCGGCCGCGGAACACCCCACTGCGGGGACCACGTCACCGTCGTCGCGCCCGGACCGTGGTTGGGGTCGAAGAAACAGGTCACGGAGGAACTCCCGGTGGGTTGCGGTGATACGGCGAACGCCGGAGCCGGCGGGGAGACGAGGGTCGGTGTCGGCGTTGTGGCCGGCACGTACGTACTGGTGCTCACCTGCGGTGGGGCGGCGGGGGCCGGGCTCGGTGTCGGCTCCCGCAGGACGTCCACGCCGTAGTCGGTGGCGATGCCGGCCAGGCCCGAGGCGTAGCCCTGGCCGACCGCGCGGAACTTCCAGTCCGAGCCGTGCCGGTACAGCTCGCCGAAGACCAGCGCGGTCTCGGCGGACAGGCCGCCGGCCGCGAGGTCGTAGCGGGCCAGCTCCGTGCCGCTCTCGTCATCGAGGACGCGGATGTGCGCCCGGTGCACCTGCCCGAAGCTCTGGCCGCGGGATGCGCCCTCGTACAGGGAAACCAGGAAGACGATCTTCTCTGCCTGGGCAGGGACCCGGTCGAGGTCGACGTGGATCTGCTGGTCGTCCCCGCCGACCGGGCTGCCTCCGCCGTAGTGGCGGACCGACCCGTCGGGGCTCGTCAGGTTGTTGAAGAAGACGAAGTGCTCGTCGGACAGCACCTTGCCGGACTGGTTGCACAGCAGGGCACTGGCGTCCAGTTCGTAGCCGGTGTTCGCCTGCCAGCCCAGCCCGACCGTCACCGCAGTCAGGCCGACGGCCTGCTTGCTGAGCGACACATTGCCGCCCTTGGTCAGGGACACACTCATGTACGTCCTCCGCAGCTACTTCCGCTTCCCGCGTCCATAGTGATCAACGCGAGCCTAGTCGCTTCCAGTTCCCCGTTTGCGCAAGGCGTTGAGCGAAGTTCTCGGCTTGTCTCAGACGTTGACGCCGAAGTCGGCGGCGATGCCCGCCAGGCCGGAGGCGTAGCCCTGACCGACGGCCCGGAACTTCCACTCGGCGCCGCTCCGGTACAGCTCGCCGAAGACCATGGCGGTCTCGGTCGAGGCGTCCTCGGACAGGTCGTAGCGGGCGAGTTCGGCGCCGCCGGACTGGTTGACTACGCGGATGAACGCGTTGCGCACCTGGCCGAAGCTCTGACCCCGCCCCTCGGCGTCGTGGATCGACACCGGGAAGACGATCTTGTCGACTTCGACGGGCACGGCGGCGAGGTTCACCTTGATGGACTCGTCGTCACCCTCGCCCTCACCGGTGAGGTTGTCGCCGGTGTGCTGGACCGAACCGTCCGGGCTGTTGAGGTTGTTGTAGAAGACGAAGTGCTGGTCGGACACGACCTTGCCCGAGGCGTCCAGCAGCAGGGCGGAGGCGTCGAGGTCGAAGTCGGCGCCCGTGGTGGTCCGCACGTCCCAGCCCAGCCCGACCACGACCGCGATCAGCCCCGGCGCCTCCTTGCTCAGCGACACGTTGCCACCCTTGGCCAGGGAAACACCCATGGTTCGTCCCTCCACACGCGATCGGTTCGGATCCTCGCTCGGGACCCGTCTTGAATCTACAACACTGTAGATATAGCGGTCGGTCGGCGCGAGGAAACGCCCCCAGCAGGAGCGTGAACCGGCCATGGCCGCCCGCTTTGTACGATGTGACGCTCCTTTGGCGTGAGGAGTTGAGAGGGCGGGCAGAAAGGAGACAGCGCGTGGCGGAGCCGGATCCGCGCCGTAGGCGCAGGGCACAGGGCGCGTTGGAGACTCGGGTGCTTGCCGCGCTGCACGAGGCCGAGGGCCCGGTGACCGCGGGCTGGGTACAGGAGCATCTGGCCGCCGACCTCGCGTATACGACCGTGATGACGGTCCTGGCCCGCCTGTTGGCGAAGAACGCCGTCACGCGCAGGCGAGAAGGACGGTCCTTCGTATGGCTGCCCGCGGCGGACGAGGCCGGACTGGCCGCGTTGAAGATGCGCAAGGTTCTGGACGGCGAGCAGGACCGCCGTGCGGTGCTGGCCAGTTTCATCACCGCGCTGCCGGAAGGCGACGAGCAGACGCTTCGCGAACTGCTGGAGCAGGCCGGCGACGAGGACTGAGACGCATGGGCATCTTCGTTCTTCTCCCCCTGGTTCTGCCGTTGACCGCTTGGCCCATCGCGCGCCTGGCCGAACAGCGCCTCCATCCCCGCACGGCCACGGTGCTGCTGACCGGTGTCTCCACCGCCATGGCGCTGTGCAGCACGGTGTGCCTGGCGCTGCTGATGGTGGTCGGCACGGCACAACTGCCGGGCAATCCACTGCCCGACGGCTGGTCGGATCCTGAGGTCCGCGAGAGCGTGCCGCGACACGAGGTCGCCGGAAAGGCCGCGATCCCGGCGCTGCTCGCGGTCCTCGCCGCTTGCGGCCGCGCCTTGTTGCGCCACTCCCGGGTACGGTGGCGGGCCCACCAGGCACTGAAGGGTCTGCCTCGCACAGAGGTCGCCGTTCTCTCCGACTCCCGGCCCTACGCCTACGCGCTGCCAGGCGGCACGCGCGACCGCATCGTGGTGTCCACGGCGATGCTCACCGGCCTCGCCTCCCGGGAGCGCCGCGCCCTGTTCGCCCACGAGCGCAGCCATCTCGGCGCACGGCACCACCGCCACCTGCTGCTCGTACAACTGGCGGCGTGCGCCAACCCGTTCCTTCGACCGTTGCGAACCGCTGTGAGCTACACGGCCGAGCGATGGGCGGACGAGGACGCCGCTCGGGCCGTCGGCAGCCGTAAGACCGTCGCCCGCGCGATCGGCAAGGCAGCGCTCGTCTCGCGGGGCACCCCGGCACCCACACTCGCGGCCCTCGCCGCTTCGGGCCCGCTTCCCCGCCGGGTCGCGGCCCTCCTCGGGCCGGAGCCCGCCGCACGTTCCTGGCCGCCGGTGTTCACCACGGTGAGCCTGGCCCTGTGGACCGCGGCCACCGGGGTCCTGCTCTCGGCGATGTTCTCGGCCAACTCGGCGTTCACCCTGCTGCTGCTTCTGCACGCGGCAACGCCACTGTGACTCTCGACGGTACGGGGCCCGGCAGGTTGCCATCGGGCTCCCTCTTCGCCGCGTGACTTCCGGCAGCACGCTCACGTTGCCGAAGGTTCAGCGCTCCCGCCGTGTCCGCGGCATCAGGGGCACAAACGATCACGGTCGCCCTCCCGGTGGCCACGCCAACCGAGGCAAGATCAGGGAGTGGCGCCGAAGACCTGGCGCCGACCGACACCCTCGCACCAGCCGCTCAGCCGGGAGGTCCCCGAGAGCGGCTGGTGCACCGAAAAGAAGCCGGGTCTCGTCGTGAGATACCTCACAGTCAGGACGGCCGCCAGGCAGTGCGGTGTACCGGACTCGGGAAACGAGAAACGGGCCCCTGCCGTGACTTCCGTCACTAGCAGAGACCCGTATCTCGATGGTGCGCGAGGGGGGAGTTGAACCCCCACGCCCTTGCGGGCACTGGAACCTGAATCCAGCGCGTCTGCCTATTCCGCCACCCGCGCATTGGGTGTGTCTTCCGGCTCCGGCTCCTTGCGGTGCTGGCGCCTTCCGACATCGAGAACATTAGCACGCTGGACAGGGTGGCTTCACATCCCTTTCCCGCCCGACGCCCTCGCCTGATGCCGGAAACCCCCGCCCGACCAGCCACGACCCGGAACCAGGGGCCGCGGCCAGGGGGGACCGCCCACGGATCCGGGCCCGACAGCCGACGGACGGCAAGACAGCGGACCGCCGGCCGGCACTGGGGCCACGGGGTCACCCTTCCCGGCCACGCCGCCCGGCCCCCGCCGCGTCGGCAACGGCCCGGCAACATCTCGACGTGAATCGGTTCACGTATCAACCTCGTACCGGTCCTGCCCATCTCTACAGAAGGCGGACGGGGTCCACAGTCCGGTGCGGGACACTGGTCCGTGGCCGCCTCTACGATCCATGCCAGGAGGTACGTGCAGGACGAGTCGGAGGGGACGTCCGGAGGGAACTTCGGAGGCGTCGACACCCATCGACAGGGCCGACAGGGGGAACCAGCCGATTTTCCGGCGCGTGGATACGATCAGTAAGCAGTACCAGGTAGGCAGTACGCAGGGCGGCAGCAAAGGAGGAGGTGCCCCATGGGAGTCCTGAAGAAGTTCGAGCAGCGTCTCGAAGGTCTGGTCAACGGCACCTTCGCCAAGGTGTTCAAGTCCGAGGTCCAGCCAGTGGAGATCGCCGGTGCGCTCCAGCGGGAGTGCGACAACAACGCGACCATCTGGAACCGCGACCGGACCGTAGTCCCCAACGACTTCATCGTGGAGCTGAGCGCGCCGGACTACGAGCGCCTCAGCCCCTACTCGGGCCAGCTCGGCGACGAGCTCGCCGGCATGGTGCGCGACTACGCGAAACAGCAGCGCTACACCTTCATGGGCCCCATCAAGGTCCACCTGGAGAAGGCCGAGGACCTCGACACCGGCCTGTACCGGGTGCGCAGCCGTACGCTGGCCTCCTCCGCCAACCAGCAGGCGCCCGATTCCGCCCCGGCCGGACGGCGGGCCCCCGGTGGCTACGGCTACCCGCCGGCCGCCACGCCCACGGGCGCTCCCCCTATGCCGTCCACGCCGCCGCCCGGCGGACGCCCCGCCGCCGCGCCCTACGGCCAGCGGCCCCCGGCCGCGCCGACGACCGGCGGGCGCACGCGCTACTGGATCGAGATCAACGGCACCCGCCATCAGATCTCCCGCCCGACGCTGGTGCTGGGCCGCAGCACCGAAGCCGACGTGCGGATCGACGACCCCGGCGTCTCGCGCCGGCACTGTGAGATCCGGACCGGAACGCCCTCGACGATCCAGGATCTCGGGTCCACCAACGGCATCGTGGTGGACGGGCAGCACACCACCCGCGCTACGCTCCGCGACGGCTCGCGGATCGTCGTGGGCAGCACCACCATCATTTACCGGCAAGCCGAAGGGTGAAGCGGGGGCAATGTCAGAGCTGACCCTCACGGTCATGCGGCTGGGTTTCCTGGCCGTACTGTGGCTGTTCGTGATCGTGGCCGTGCAGGTCATCCGTAGCGACCTGTTCGGCACGCGCGTCACACAGCGCGGCTCACGCCGGGACGGAGGGCGGCCACAGCAGGCCCCCCGGCAGGCCCGCCAGGCGGCGCCTCCACAGCAACGCCAGCAATCGGGCGGCGGCCGCCAGCGCCGCGGTGCCCCCACGAAGCTGGTCGTCTCCGAAGGCTCCCTGACGGGCACGACGGTCGCGCTGCAGGGCCAGACCATCACGCTCGGCCGCGCGCACGACAGCACGATCGTGCTGGACGACGACTACGCCTCCAGCCGGCACGCCAGGATCTACCCCGACCAGAACGGCCAGTGGATCGTCGAGGACCTCGGGTCCACCAACGGCACCTACCTCGACCGCACCCGGCTGACGACCCCCACACCGATTCCGCCGGGCGCGCCGATCCGTATCGGCAAGACCGTCATCGAGCTGCGGAAGTAGTACGACAATGAGCGAGCGGAGCGAGCACGCGGCAGTGGCCCCGACGACGGGCCTCGGCGCGCTCCCGACCGGAGGGTGGGCACCGTGCGGATGTACCCGGAGCCGACGGGCGAGGTGCGCATGAGTCTGTCACTGCGCTTTGCCGCCGGATCGCACAAAGGCATGATCCGTGAAGGCAACGAGGACTCCGGTTACGCCGGTCCGCGCCTGCTCGCGATCGCCGACGGGATGGGCGGCCAGGCCGCCGGCGAGGTCGCCTCCTCCGAGGTGATCTCCACCATCGTCGCCCTCGACGACGACGTCCCCGGATCCGACATCCTCACCTCCCTCGGCACCGCGGTGCAGCGCGCCAACGACCAGTTGCGCGCGATGGTCGAGGAGGACCCCCAGCTGGAAGGCATGGGGACCACGCTCACCGCACTGTTGTGGACCGGCCAGCGGCTCGGGCTCGTCCATGTCGGCGACTCCCGCGCGTACCTGCTGCGCGACGGTGTCCTGACGCAGATCACACAGGACCACACCTGGGTGCAGCGACTCGTCGACGAGGGCCGCATCACCGAGGAGGAGGCCACCACCCATCCGCAGCGGTCGCTCCTCATGCGGGCGCTCGGCAGCGGCGACCATGTCGAGCCCGACCTGTCGATCCGTGAGGTGCGCGCCGGCGACCGGTACCTGATCTGCTCGGACGGGCTGTCCGGGGTCGTCTCCCACCAGACGATGGAGGAGACCCTCGCCAGCTACCAGGGACCACAGGAGACCGTGCAGGAGCTGATCCAGCTCGCGCTGCGCGGCGGCGGCCCCGACAACATCACGGTCATCGTGGCCGACGTCCTCGACCTGGACACCGGAGACACCCTCGCCGGGCAGCTGTCCGACACCCCGGTCGTGGTGGGCGCGGTCGCCGAGAACCAGCACCACCTGCACGACAACGGCATCATGCAGACGCCCGCCGGCCGGGCCTCGGGCCTCGGCCGTCCGGTGTCCGGACAGGGCGGCGGAGGCGAGTTCGGGCCTCCCGGCAGCGGTGACACCACCGGCTACGTCCCGGCGGACGGCTACGACTCCTACGGCGACGAGGACTTCGTCAAGCCGAAGAAGAGCCGCAAGTGGCTCAAGGGATCGCTCTACTCGGCCCTGGCGCTCGCCGTCGTCGGCGGCGGGCTGTACGGCGGCTACCGCTGGACGCAGACGCAGTACTACGTCGGCGCCGAGGGCGAGCACATCGCGCTGTACCAGGGCATCAGCCAGGACCTGGCCTGGGTGTCGCTGTCGAAGGTGCAGAAGGACCACCCGGAGATCGAACTCAAGTACCTGCCGCCGTACCAGCAGAAGAAGGTCAAGGCGACCATCCCCGAGGGCGACCTCGAGGCGGCCCAGGCGAAGGTCTCCGAGCTCGCCGTGCAGGCGTCCGCGTGCAAGAAGGACGCCGAGCGCCGTACCGCGGAGAGCCAGAACAAGGACAAGGCCCGACGCGCCACGGAAACCTCCCCGACCTCCCCGATGTCCACGACCGCCCCGACACCGAACCCGTCGGCGTCGACGCCGGCGGGCCAGACCCAGACCGCACCCACTTCCACACCCGGCCCCAGCCTCTCGGAGGAAGAGCAGAAGGTCGTCTCACTGTGCGGTAAGCAGTAAGCGAGCCGTGAGAGGGCCTGTCACACCATGAGCAGCAGTACGCACTCGACGACGCACCACACGTCCACGATCGGCGCGATCGGCGCGCCGAGCCGCCGCAACACCGAACTGGCGCTGCTGGCGTTCGCCGTCGTCATCCCGGTGTTCGCCTACGCCAACGTCGGCCTCGCCATCAACAACTCGGTGCCGCCCGGCCTGCTCAGCTACGGCCTCGGCCTTGGTCTGCTGGCCGGCGTGGGCCATCTCGTCGTACGGAAGTTCGCCCCGTACGCGGACCCGCTGCTGCTGCCACTGGCCACCCTGCTCAACGGGCTCGGCCTGGTGGTCATCTGGCGGCTCGACCAGTCCAAACTGCTGCAGTCCATCCACCAGGCCGGCTCGGCGGCGCCCCGCCAACTGCTCTACACCGCCCTGGGTATCGCGCTGTTCGTGGTCGTACTGATCTTCCTCAAGGACCACCGGGTACTCCAGCGCTACACGTACATCTCCATGGTCGGCGCGCTGATCCTGCTGCTGCTGCCACTGGTACCGGGGCTCGGCGCCGAACTCACCTACGGCGCCAAGATCTGGATCTCGGTCGCCGGATTCTCCATCCAGCCCGGTGAGTTCGCGAAGATCGTCCTGGCGATCTTCTTCGCCGGCTATCTGATGGTGAAGCGGGACGCGCTCGCGCTCGCCAGCCGCCGCTTCATGGGCCTGTACCTGCCGCGCGGCCGCGACCTCGGCCCGATCCTCGTCGTCTGGGCGGTCTCGATCCTCATCCTGGTCTTCGAGACCGACCTCGGTACGTCGCTGCTGTTCTTCGGGATGTTCGTCATCATGCTGTACGTGGCGACCGAGCGGACAAGCTGGATCGTCTTCGGTCTGCTGATGGCCGCGGTGGGAGCGGTCGGCGTGGCGAGCATCGAACCGCACGTGAAGTCGCGTGTCTCGGCCTGGCTCGACCCGATGAAGGAGTACGCGCTCAGCCATGCTGGTGTGAAGGGTCACTCCGAACAGCTCCAGCAGGCCCTGTGGGCGTTCGGCTCCGGCGGCACCCTCGGCTCCGGCCTCGGCCAGGGCCACTCCGACCTCATCCGGTTCGCCGCCAACTCCGACTTCGTCCTCGCCACCTTCGGTGAGGAGCTGGGCCTGGCCGGCCTCATGGCGATCCTGCTCATCTACGCCCTGATCGTGGAACGCGGCGTGCGCACCGCCCTCGCCGCCCGCGACCCGTTCGGCAAGCTGCTCGCCGTCGGACTGTCCGGCGCCTTCGCGCTCCAGGTCTTCGTCGTCGCCGGCGGCGTCATGGGGCTCATCCCGCTGACCGGTATGACGATGCCCTTCCTGGCCTACGGCGGATCCTCCGTCATCGCCAACTGGGTACTGATCGGCATCCTCCTGCGCATCAGCGACACGGCACGCAGACCCGCCCCGTCCCCCGCACCGAACCCCGACGCCGAGATGACCCAGGTGGTCCGCCCGTGAACAAGCCCGTACGCCGGATCGCGATCTTCTGCGGCCTCCTGGTCCTCGCGCTGCTCGTTCGCGTCAACTGGCTCCAGTACGCCAAGGCCGACAGCCTCAAGAACGACAAGGACAACCGTCGCGTCAACATCACCCGCTACGCCTCGCCGCGCGGCGACATCATCGTCGGCGGCTCCTCGGTCACCGGGTACGTGGAGACCAAGACCGACGCACTCAACGACCTGAAGTACAAGCGCACGTACAAGGACGGCCCCATGTGGGCGCCCGTCACCGGCTACGCCTCGCAGGTGTACGGCGCGACCTTCCTCGAGGGTGTCGAGGACGGCATTCTCACGGGCACCGACGACAAGCTCTTCTTCCGCAACACCCTGGACATGCTCACCGGCAAGCCGAAGCAGGGCGGAAACGTCGTCACCACGCTCAACGCCGCGGCGCAGAAGGCGGCTTACAACGGGCTCAAGGGCCACGGCAAGGGCGCCGTCGTCGCCCTGGAACCGTCCACCGGCAAGATCCTTGCGCTGGCCTCCTACCCGTCCTACGACCCCGGGTCGATCGCCGGCCAGAACGACGGCGAAGCCTGGAAGAAGCTCCAGGAAGAGAACAACCCCAGCAACCCGATGCTGAACCGGGCGCTGCGCGAGACCTACCCGCCGGGCTCCACCTTCAAGGTGGTCACCGCGGCCGCCGCGCTGGAGAACGGCAAGTACACCTCTGCCGACCAGCACACCGACTCCCCGCTGCCGTGGATCATGCCGGGCACCACCAAGCCGCTGGAGAACGAGAACAACATCCCCTGCAAGAACGTCAGCATGCGCGAGGCGCTGCGGATGTCCTGCAACAGCGTCTTCGGCAAGATCGGCGCGGACCTCGGCAACGACAAGATGCTCGACCAGGCGGAGAAGTTCGGCTTCAACAAGGAGCAGTTCACCCCGGTCCGCTCCAACGCCTCGGTGTTCTCCAAGGACATGAACAAGTCGCAGACCGCGCTGTCCTCGATCGGCCAGTACAACACCGCAGCGACCCCGCTGCAGATGGCCATGGTCGTCTCGGCGATCGCCAACGACGGCAAGCTGATGAAGCCGTACATGGTCGACAAGCTCCAGTCGCCCAATGTCGACACCCTGGAGCAGACCCAGCCGGAGGAGATGAGCCGCCCGCTGTCCGAGCGGAACGCCCAGATCCTGCAGTCGATGATGGAGACGGTCGTCAAGGACGGCACCGGCAAGAACGCGCAGATGGGCAATGGCATCACCGTGGGCGGTAAGACCGGTACCGCCCAGCACGGTCTGAACAACAGCGAGAAGCCCTACGCCTGGTTCATCTCCTACGCCAAGATGAGCGACGGCAGCTCGCCGGTCGCCGTGGCCGTGGTGGTCGAGGACGACAACGCCAACCGTGGCGACATCTCCGGTGGCGGCCTGGCCGCCCCCATCGCGAAGAACGTCATGAAGGCGGTCATCGACAGCAGGCAGTGACCCCCGTCACGTCCCCTTCACATCAGCGCACGTTGCGATACCGGTCCTGTATCGGGTGGCGGATGTGGCCAGGTCATGCTCAGCGAGCCGGGTACCGTATGCCCGGACAGCACACCGCCGGACCACACACGGGTGTGGTCGGGGCCGACGGAGAGGGCTGGTAGGAAGCTATGGAAGAGCCGCGTCGCCTCGGCGGCCGGTACGAGCTGGGCCATGTGCTCGGTCGTGGTGGCATGGCCGAGGTCTACCTCGCGCACGACACCCGCCTCGGCCGCACCGTGGCAGTGAAGACGCTGCGCGCCGACCTGGCGCGCGACCCTTCCTTCCAGGCCCGGTTCCGCCGGGAGGCCCAGTCGGCCGCCTCGCTCAACCATCCCGCGATCGTCGCGGTGTACGACACGGGCGAGGACTACATCGACGGGGTCTCGATCCCGTACATCGTCATGGAGTACGTCGACGGCTCCACACTCCGTGAACTTCTCCACAGCGGCCGCAAGCTGCTGCCGGAGCGGTCCATGGAGATGACCATCGGCATCCTCCAGGGCCTGGAGTACGCCCACCGCAGCGGCATCGTCCACCGTGACATCAAGCCGGCGAACGTCATGCTGACGCGCAACGGCCAGGTCAAGGTGATGGACTTCGGCATCGCCCGCGCCATGGGCGACTCCGGCATGACGATGACGCAGACGGCGGCGGTCATCGGCACCGCCCAGTACCTCTCGCCGGAACAGGCGAAGGGCGAACAGGTCGACGCCCGCTCCGACCTGTACTCGACGGGCTGCCTCCTCTACGAGCTGCTGACGGTCCGTCCCCCCTTCGTCGGCGACTCCCCGGTCGCGGTCGCCTACCAACACGTCCGCGAGGATCCCCAGCCCCCGAGCGTCTTCGACCCCGAGATCACGCCCGAGATGGACGCGATCGTGCTGCGGGCACTGGTCAAGGACCCCGACTACCGCTACCAGAGCGCCGACGAGATGCGCCAGGACATCGAGGCCTGCCTCGACGGACAGCCCGTCGCGGCCACGGCGGCGATGGGCGCGGTGGGTGCGCCGGGCTACGGCGGCTACCCCGACGACCAGCCGACGACGGCCCTGCGCTCCGACCAGGGCGGCGGAGCCACGACGATGCTGCCGCCGATGAACCCGGACGACGGCGGCTACGGCTACGACGACCGCCCGGCCCGCCGCCGCCAGAAGAAGTCGAACCTGTCGACGATCCTGCTCGCCGTCGCGGCCGTGCTGGTGCTGGTCGGTGCGATCCTCATCGGCAAGTGGATCACCAGCGGCAAGAGCCCGAGCAATGACACCCTGCCGACGCCCAACTTCGTCGGCCTCTCGCAGAAGGCTGCCGAGAAGAACGCCGAGAACGCCGAACTGAAGCTCTCCATCTCGAAGAAGCCGTGCGAGGAGCAGCAGAAGGGCTACGTCTGCTCCCAGAACCCCCAGAAGAACACCGACGTCAAGAAGGGCGCCACGATCACTCTGGTGTTGTCCACGGGCGCGCCGAAGGTGACTGTGCCCGACGTCAGCGGGCAGAACGCCGACGACGCGAAGACGAAACTCGAGGGCGACGAGTACCAGTTCAAGGTCGAGCTCAAGTCCCAGGAGTCCACACAGACCCCGAACACGGTTCTGGGGATGGATCCGCCGTCCGGCAAGGAGGTGGAGAAGGGCTCCACCATCACGCTCACCGTGGCGCAGCAGCCGTCGCGGGTGATCGTTCCCAACCTGGCGGGCCAGTCAGTCGAAGGGGCAAAGGCGGCTCTGCAGGCCCAGGGCCTGGTGCTGGGTACCGTGACGGAAGGGGAGTCGGCCGACCAGCCCGAGGGCAAGATCTTCGAGCAGAGCCAGCCCGCCGGCTCGGAGGTAGCCCGAGACACCACGATCAACGTCAAGACCGCCAAGGCACCGCCGCAGGAGGAGAAGTTCGCGATGCCGAAGGTGACTCAGATGACGGTCGCCGACGCCAAGCAAATCCTCGACCAGCAGGGTTTGACACTCAAAAAGGTGCAGGGCCCGAAGGACGACAACGCCACGGTGCTCGGGAGCTACCCGCAGGAGGGCCAAGAGGTCAAGAAGGGCGACGAGGTCATCCTCATCGCCGTCGGCGGCGGCGGCGACCACTAGAACCGGCGACGCGACCACTGCGGGAAGAGTTTATCGAGGGGCCTGGAATCCGGAACGGATTCCAGGCCCCTTGTGCATTGTTCGAGGTCGCTTGTCCGCTCCAACAGGGCTCGGGCGCCCGGCCTGTTATGCGAACTTCGACCATACCTTCATATGCCCTGACTCGTTGTACAGGTCGGGCTGGAAACAGACCTCTGCCCCGGCACACCCACAACGGCACACCTCGAAGGGGCAGTAGAAGTGATCAACGAAGCCGCTCTGCTGGAATCGAAGGCTCTGCGCACCACCGTGCTGGACCGCACGGACGTGCTCGACAGGGTGAAGGCGCTGTCGCTGCTGCCGGACGGGATGCATGTGACGACGGCGATGGTGGCGACGTACTTCGGTGTCACCGTCGAGACTATCCGGCAGTTGGTGAAACGCCACCGTGAAGAACTGGAAGTCAACGGCCTGGTCGTACTACGGGGCGCTGACCTGCGAAAGTTTGAGAGTGACAACATGTCACTCTCGCTGGGAAGTTATCCACAGTCCCGTCGGAGTCTCACCGTCTACTCCCGCCGAGCCGTCCTCAACATCGCCATGCTCCTACGCGACAGCGACGTCGCCCGTCAGGTGCGTACTTACCTCCTGGACATGGAGTACCTGGCCCGTACTAAGCCTGTGAAAACTGCCCCGACCGACGTCCTCGCCCTGGACGACCACATCGACCAGCGCATCGCCCTCATCCTGGGCAAGACCGTCGTCCCCATGTTCAACACCTTGATCGAGAGCTCCGGCGAACACCGCCGCGAACTCATCAGCCTCCGCGAGGACATCGAGAACGTCGAGCGCAGGCTCTGCTGGCATCACCAGCGGATCAGCACGCTGGAGGGCGCTGAGCCGAGGAACCCGATCAGCGCATCCATCAGCAAGATGGACTGGCAGTCGTTCGAACGCCACGTCGCCGACCTGCTGCGGCGCGACGGCTGCACCAAGGTCGTCGTACGGAAAGCGCAGAGCGACCGAGGTATCGACGTCACCGCGCGCACGGCCGACGGACGCACGGTTGCCGTCCAGTGCAAGAAGCACAATCACCGGCAGTACGTCTCGAGCGCCGACATGCAGAAGTTCGCCGGCGCCGCACGGACCGTCGAGCCCGCGGACATCGCCCTCTTCGTCGCCACCTGCAACTTCACCCATGAAGCACAGGCGATCGCCAGGCTGAGCGGCATCGTCCTCGTGGACCGCGGCGATCTGGAAGCCTGGACCGCCGGAGTACGCCTCAAGGCTCTCGGCTAGTACGGCACGGCAAAGACCCGAAGTCGCAAGTCGAAGTTGCGGCTTCGGGCCCTAGGCATCCTACTCAGCGCAGCTCCTTCGGCGGCGTCCGCTTGCCGTCCACCTTCTCCACCCGCTCCAGTTCGCCCCACACGATGTACCGGTACTGCGACGTGTAGACGGGCGTGCACGTCGTCAGCGTGATGTAGTGGCCCGGCTTCTTCACGCCCGCTTCCTTCGGGACGGCGGTGAGGACCTCCACGTTGTACTTCGAGGTCTCCGGAAGGATCGCGAAGACCTTGTAGACGTACCAGTCGTCCTTCGTCTCGAAGACGATCGGATCGCCGTCCTTCAGCTTGTGGATGTTGTGGAACTTCGCGCCGTGCCCGTCCCGGTGCGCGGCCAGCGTGAAGTTGCCGTTCTTTCCCGTCATCGGCAGCGTCGCCTTGACCGGGTCGGTGTAGTAGCCGGCCACGCCGTCGTTGAGGATGCTCGTCGACGTGCCCTTCTCGACCAGCACCTCGCCGTTGCCCATCGCCGGCACATGCAGGAAGCCGATGCCGTCCCCCGTGTCCAGGGCACCCGGACCGCTGTCCTTCTCGGCCGCCCAATGGTCACGCACCTTGTCACCCTGCCGGTCGGCCTTGCGGTCCGCGAGGACGTTCGTCCACCACAGCGAGTACACGACGAACAGGCCGAGCACCAGGCCCGCCGTGATCAGCAGCTCCCCGAAGACACTGATCGCCAACGCGATCCGGCCGCGCCCGCGGCGGCGCGATGCCGAAGGGGAGGCGAAGCCCGGCGCCGACGCATCGGTCTGCTCGCCCTGGTCGGTCGTCACTCCCACTGCATCTGCCCCGTCTGTTCCACGTGCCCGTGCATCCACGTGCCCTACTGAATGAGCGCGTCCGGTTTTCCCTTGCTGCGCGGCCGTTCCTCGACCATCTTGCCCCAGACGATCAGCCGGTACTTGCTGGTGAATTCCGGCGTGCAGGTGGTCAGTGTGATGTAGCGGCCCGGTTTGGCGAAACCCGACCCCTTCGGAACGGGATCGAGGACACTCGTGTTCGACGGCGAGGTCACCGGAAGGGTCGACGCCGTCTTGTAGACGTAGTACGCGTCCTGCGTCTCCACCACGATCGTGTCACCCGGCTGAAGACGGTTGATGCGGCGGAACGGCTCACCGTGCGTGTTGCGGTGGCCCGCGAGCCCGAAGTTGCCCGTCTTGGCGTCCGGCATCGCCGTCTTCAGACTCCCCTCCCCGTAGTGCCCGACCATGCCCTTGTCGAGCACCGCCGACTTACTGGTGCCCTCCGCGATCGGCACCGCCACGTCCAGCTTCGGTATGTGCAGGATGGCGAAACCCTGCCCTGGCGCGAACTCCCCCGGTTCGCGCTTGCCGCTCGCCCAGTCCTGCTGGAGGTGCTTGGCGGCGTCGCCCGCCACCTGGTGCGCCCGCACGTTCGACCACCACAACTGGTAGGTCACGAACAGCAACATCACCACACCGGTGGTGATGAACAGCTCACCGATCACCCGGCTCGCGATGACCGCCACACCGGGCTTCCGCGCCCGCGCGGCCCGCCGGGCCTCCACACGGGACAGAGGCGCCTCCCCGGCGCTCCCAGCGGGCTTCTCGGCCGTCTGCGGCCTGCCTGCATGCCGTCCGTGCCTCCTGGCCGCCTTGCGTCGCGCGGCACGGCCCCCGGGCGCGGGTACAGAGGACTCACCGGCCCCGTCCGCGGCCCGCAGTCCCCCCGTGACGTCCGAGGCGCGCAACGCGACGGTCTCGCTGTCCACGGAAGCCTCCGCGGGCGCGAAGCCGCCCAGCTGAGCGGGCACGTCGTACGCCGCCGTGGCCGCGGGGTCCTCGTACGAAGGAACGGCCTCGGGCCGCTCGTACACGGGGAGCACCGCCGTCGCCTCGTACGACGGCTGCGGCACCTGCTGCCCGTACGGCTGGCCACCGTGCCCCGCGCCCTCATGCCACTGCTGCCCCTGCCACGCACCGGCGCCCTCGTACGGCTGCTGCCCGTACGAGGCCCCGTCGTCAGCGGCGTCCCCATAGGGGGCGCCGGTCTCGCGCTCGGGGCGCAGCGCGGTCACGCCGTGGACCTGCCCACCACCGGGGCGAGCCCCGCCGACCTCGCCACGGCCCCCTGGTCACCACACTCCACCAGCCAGTTGGCCAGCATCCGGTGACCGTGCTCGGTGAGCACCGACTCGGGGTGGAACTGCACGCCCTCGACGGGAAGTTCACGATGCCTGAGGCCCATGATGATCCCGTCGTGCGTACGCGCCGTGACCTCCAGCTCGGCCGGCACCGTCTCCGGCGCGGCGGCCAGGGAGTGGTAGCGCGTCGCGGTGAAGGGGGAGGGCAGCCCGGCGAAGACGCCCTTGCCCTCGTGCTCGACCAACGAGGTCTTGCCGTGCAGCAGCTCGGGCGCACGGTCGACGACACCGCCGTAGGCCACCTGCATCGACTGCATGCCGAGGCAGACGCCGAAGACGGGGATACCGGTCGTGGCACAGTGCCGCACCATCTCGACGCAGACGCCCGCCTCCTCCGGGGTGCCAGGACCGGGAGACAGCAGCACACCGTCGAAGCCTCCCCCGTCGGCGTGCGCGGTCGACACCTCGTCGTTGCGCAGCACCTCGCACTCGGCGCCCAGCTGGTACAGGTACTGCACCAGGTTGAAGACGAAGCTGTCGTAGTTGTCGACGACGAGAATGCGCGCGCTCACTGGTTGTCCACCGTCACATCATTGAAGGGCAGCAGCGGTTCGGCCCACGGGAAGACGTACTGGAACAGGACGTAGACCACGGCCAGGACCAGCACGACCGACATCAGCGCCCTCACCCAAACGTTCCCCGGCAGATGCCGCCAGATCCAGCCGTACATGCCGTCCCTTCCGTCTCCACCACGGCATCGCACACACGCCGTACACCACCAGACTAACGGCGCGGTGCCCCCGATTTCCCGGCCTCCACAGGCTGTGTGGAATCGAGACGCGCCCAGACGACCAGCCGGTGACTGCGCCCCGCTTCCGGACCGCGCGTGGTCGACGTCGAACAGCGGCCCGGACGTGGATACCCGGACTTACGGGGCACAGCGTCGATCACCTCGATGTCCGTGGACACGGTTTTTCAAAGGCCTTTGTCGATCCGATACGCGAACCAGGATTTCCGTCGGTGCGCCCACGTCGCCGGGGGGCTTGTTCCACGTGAAACCGAGGCGTGGGAGGTGCGTGACGGAGAAGGCACCCGGACACGGCGACCGGACTCACCGGGTCCCCCCGGCGGCCACTGCTCCGGGCCTTCTACTTCACGGGCTCGGCGTAATGCAGATCCACGGCGCCCGAGTAGCCGGGAAGAGTCGCCGTCCCGTCCTCGGTGACTTTCCAGCCCAGGCCGTAGACGTTGACGTACACCATGTAGTTCTGGATCGCCGGCGAGGCGGCGAGAGCCTTCTGGAGCTCGTCCGGGTCCCCGACCGCGGTGATCGTGTACGGGGGCGAGTAGACGCGGCCCTGGAGGATCAGGGTGTTGCCGACGCAGCGCACCGCGCTGGTGGAGATCAGCCGCTGGTCCATGACCTTGATGCCCTGGGCTCCGCCCTGCCACAGGGCGTTCACCACGGCCTGCAGGTCCTGCTGGTGAATCACCAGGTAATCGGGCTGAGGCTCGGGGTAGCCGGGGAGCTTGGCAGTGGCGTTCGGCGGGGCGTCGTTCAGGGTGACGGTGACGGCCTTGCCCGTGAGCTTATGAGTGCCCGCGTTCTTCTGGAGCGCAGCAAGCCGCGCTCGATCGGCCTTGCTGGTGCCGCCGCCGGTGCTTTTGGCCAGGGCCTCGACGTCATCGCGCAGCGCGGCGTTCGCCCCGTCGAGCCGGGCGTTCTTGTGGCTGCGCTCGTGCACGAGGTCGGAGAGCTTCAGCAGCGAGGAGTCCGTGCGGATGTTGGTGCCCTTGGCCGTGTTGAAGCTCGTGAAGAAGATGAGCCCGGCGAGGGCGAAGACACCCACCGTGAGCACACGCACGGGCCGGAACCGACGCGTGGGCGAGGACGCGGGCCCCGTTTCCGAAAAATCGGACGTACCGGAACCCCCCTGGGGCGAGTCGGCCGTTTCGCTCACGTACCCTTATCTCCTTCGGCGCCTCGGAAGCACTACGCTAACGGACGCCCGGGGGAGCGCTAATGTCCCCTTGTACGCTGCCCCGGAGCCCGCCCCGTTCCCTGCGCGGCCACGCAGCGCATCGACAGGAGAGACTCTCGTGCCGAAGTCACGTATCCGCAAGAAGGCCGACTACACGCCGCCGCCGTCGAAGCAAGCGGCGACTGTCAAGCTGGGCAGCCGCGGCTGGGTCGTACCGGTCATGCTGGCCATGTTCCTCATCGGTCTCGCCTGGATCGTCGTCTTCTACGTGACCGATGGCTCCCTACCGATCCACGCCCTGCGCAACTGGAACATCGTGGTCGGCTTCGGATTCATCGCGGCGGGGTTCGGCGTCTCCACACAGTGGAAGTAGCAGGTCCGGTCCGTCCGCGGCCGGTTCTGCCCACACGCCGTACCCCGAGTTATCCACAGCACTGTCCACAGGACGCCAGGTCAGTGGAAAAAGAACGACGATCTGTGGATAACTCATCGAGGCCTTGACACCGGTATGACGGAATCACCGGGCCCCGCAAAAACGTTCGCCCCCTGTCTCACCTGGGAAATCTCCGGTCGGTGACAGGGGGCACGCGTGTTCCCGGGGACACACACAAGATCCACCGGTGGCCTGTGGACAACGCTGGGTACAACCTCGGGCTACGGCCTGTGCATACCTGCCACTCAGGTGAGCTGGGCAGTCCTCAGCACTGTCATGACGACCACCGCGAGCAGCACCACCGCACACACCCCGTACTGGACGAGGGCCCGCCGCTCGCGTGGCGCGTGAACCATCGCGTAGCCGACCACGACACCGCCGACGAGTCCGCCGACGTGCGCCTGCCAGGCGATGTTGCTCAGCCCGAAGGTGAAGATCAGGTTGATCACCAGTACGGCGATGACCGGACGCATGTCGTAGTTGAGCCGGCGCATCAGTACGGCGGTGGCGCCGAGGAGCCCGAAGATCGCGCCGGAGGCGCCGAGCGAGGGCTGGTTGGGCGCGGCGATCAGATAGGTGAACGCGCTGCCCGCCAGCCCGGCGGAGAAGTACAGCGCGAGAAAGCGGGCGCGGCCCAGGGCCGCCTCCAGCGGGGCGCCGATCCACCACAGGCTGAGCATGTTGAACAGGATGTGGAGAAAGCTGTGGCTGTCGTGCAGGAACATCGCGGTCAGCAGCCGGTACCACTGGCCCTCGGCGACGCCCTCTATCGAGCCGAGCAGCGGGACGTAGGCCTGGCCGAGGAGTTCGAACCGCTCGGTGAAGCGGTCACCCACGGAGAGCTGGACCAGGAAGACGGCCAGATTGATGCCGATCAGCAGCTTGGTGAGCAGCCGGGGGTCGGCGGTGACGGTGCCGCCCGCGAGCGTACGCGGCCGGGAGGCGGCCGGGGAGTGGCCCGTGCCGGAGCCACCGCGGACGCACTGTGGGCACTGGAAGCCCACCGATGCGTTGACCATGCACTCCGGGCAGATGGGGCGCTCGCAGCGGGCGCAGCGGATGCCGGTCTCTCGGTCCGGGTGCTGGTAGCACACCGGCAGTTCCCTAGCGCCGTGCGGTCCCTGGTTCTGCGGGTCCTGCGGGCTGCGTGGCGCCTGGTCCATGCGGTTCCCTCACTTCTCCGTACGACGGGGTGCCCCGCCCCTCCTTGTACGGATGGGCGGGGCGCTTTTGTTCCCTCGTGCGGTGTGGCCCGTGGGGCTCAGCCCTCGCGGGTCTCGATGACGACGGATTCGATCACGACGTCGTTGACCGGGCGGTCCGTGCGCGGGTTGGTCTGGGTGGTGGCGATGGAGTCCACGACCTTCTTGCCGGCCGCGCTGGTGACCTCGCCGAAGATGGTGTGCTTGCGGGTCAGCCAGGCCGTCGGCGCGACCGTGATGAAGAACTGCGAGCCGTTGGTGCCGGGGCCGGCGTTGGCCATGGCCAGCAGGTAGGGCTTGTCGAAGGCGAGGTCCGGGTGGAACTCGTCCTCGAACTGGTACCCCGGGCCGCCGGTGCCGTTGCCCAGCGGGTCGCCGCCCTGGATCATGAAGCCGCTGATCACCCGGTGGAAGACCGTGCCGTCGTAGAGCTTCTTCGTGGACTTCTCGCCGGTGGCGGGGTCGGTCCACTCACGCTCGCCCTTGGCGAGCTCGACGAAGTTACGGACCGTCTTGGGCGCGTGGTTCGGCAGGAGCCGGATCTCGATGTCGCCGTGGTTGGTCTTCAGGGTGGCGTAAAGCTGCTCAGCCACGATCTGCCTTCCGTTGTCCTCTGTGACTCCCAGATCCTCGCACGGGACGGGCGGTGCGTCGCCCGGCCACGGCAGCTCGGCACGTATCCGACGGGGATCCCGTGGTGCACAGGGAGGTGGATACCGGTTCTGGGCTCGTTGGAGGCCTGGTCATGGACTCCGGGCGCGCGGAAATCCGGTCGAGTGCTGCTGTCACGCGGCGCGGCGCGACGATCCGTGGCATTGTCGTCGGCGAAGCTCCTGTTGCCCCGTATTCGTCTGCTTTTACACGTGATCAGGCATTGTGCCTGATCGTCCCGATCGTCGCTCACCTGGATTCGGAGCGGATTCGCCCCTGGTCGGAGTGGATTCGCCCCCGGAAGACCCCGTGACCCGGATGCCTGGCCTCGCATGCCTGGTAGCCCTGTGCGAGGCATGATCCGTAAGAGGCTGGAAAGTCGAAATACCGTACGCCACCGAGGAGGAGGAAGCCGTGACCCGCATCGACAGCGTGCGCGCCGCGACCGGCTCGGCGAAGGACAGCGTGCTGCACGCCGCGGAAGTGGTGGCGCCGTACGCCGACACGGCCAAGGACATGGCGGCGCATTATGCGCACGAGGCACGTGTCCGTCTCGCGCCGAAGATGTCGCAGGCCGCCGAACAGGCCCGCGTCCAGTATGGCGCCCGTCTCGCCCCCCGCCTGGTACAGGCCCGCACTCATGTGCCGCCCAGGATGGACCAGGCGGCCCAGGAAGCTGCCGCCTATACCCGTAAGGCCGCCCGGCAGGCAGCGGAGTATTCCCGCCCGAAGATCGAGCAGGCGGTTGCCGTCGCCGGTCCTGTACGGGAGGAGGCCGCGGCCCGTAGTGCCGCGGCGCTGGCGGCGCTGCGCGGCCAGGTCTCGCCGCAGCAGATCCAGAAGCTGGTGCGCCGGCAGGAGCGGCGGGCCCGAGCGGCTCGCGTCGCGAAGGGTCTGGCGGTGCTGGGCGTGGTGGTCGGCGGTGCCTTCGCCGCCTGGAAGTGGTGGGACAAGCAGGCCAACCCTGACTGGCTGGTCGAGCCGCCCGCCGCGACCGAGGTCCCGCAAGGCGACCGTCTGGCGTCGGTGGACGGCAGCGGGCCGAGCGCGCTGGACCCTGAGGTGCAGGCGAAGCAGGCCGACGACGAGGGGGAGGACGACGACCGCCTCTGAGCCCGTTCCGGACACCCTGGCCGGGTTCCAACCACGTCGTGGGGCAGGAGACTTGAGGTCTTCTGCCCCACGGCGTCGTTTCACGTGGAACACCGCGGGCCTCGTGGGCGACGGCCACTGTCGCGGGGGCGTTTACGCCTTACTGTCTCGATGACGTTTGCAACGCACTTCCTGTGCGAGTTCCGTGGAGACTTCCTTTACGGAATGCATCCTTCTGCTTACACATCCTCGGACATACCAGCCCGCACAAGGCTCGTCGCGCCACCCTGCATCGCCCTCCGCCCCCGCCGGACACTCGTGCGAGCGCTGCGGACCTCCCGGCCGCCCCTGGCCGTTTGCGCAAAGAATGGCAACGACTGCAAAGGGTTTTGTGTGACACGGATCACCGCACACGAAAAACCGGTCAGCCGCCGCGAAGGGCACCTGACCGGTCCGAGGTGTGGAGCCTAGGGGAGTCGAACCCCTGACATCTGCCATGCAAAGACAGCGCTCTACCAACTGAGCTAAGGCCCCGGAGGAGATGCGTCCGGCCGGTGCTGACGCGGACCGGCAGGCGCTGCGGACCAGCGTACCGGGTCTTCCCCTGGATCTCACAAAAAGAGGGGGGGTCCCCGTGGACAACCACTCTCCGTAAGATGCTCGTCGTGGTTCGCTACAGCGAACCACGGTATTTGGGGAAGCGATGGGGAGACGCAATGGACGCCGCACAGCAGGAAGCCACCGCAAGAGCGCGGGAGCTGCAGCGGAACTGGTACGGGGAGCCGTTGGGGGTGCTCTTCCGTAAGCTCATCGACGATCTCGGTCTCAACCAGGCCCGTCTTGCCGGTGTGCTGGGGCTGTCCGCTCCGATGCTGTCGCAGCTGATGAGCGGTCAGCGCGCCAAGATCGGCAATCCCGCGGTGGTCCAGCGGGTGCAGCTGCTGCAGGACCTGGCGGGGCAGGTGGCGGACGGCAGTGTGAGCGCGGCCGAGGCGACCGAGCGGATGGACGAGATCAAAAAGTCGCAGGGGGGTTCGGTGCTCAACAACACCACGCATTCGACGAACAGTTCGGGCGCGCCCACGGTCAAGCGGGTGGTCCGCGAGATTCAGTCGCTGCTGCGCTCGGTGGCGGCGGCTGGGGACATCATCGAGGCGGCGGACACCCTCGCCCCGACCCACCCGGAACTGGCAGAGTTCCTCCGGGTGTACGGCGCCGGCCGCACGTCCGACGCGGTCACCCACTACCAGTCCCACCAGAACTGATCCGGCGTCTCGGCCGCCGGGGGCTCTCGCGCCGGGGGTGCGCGGGAGTCCTCACCGCCGTCCGGAAGGGGGAGCGACGCACGACCATGGGTGAGGTCTTCGCCGGACGGTACGAACTGGTCGACCCGATCGGGCGCGGGGGAGTCGGGGCGGTCTGGCGCGCATGGGACCACCGCAGGCGCCGCTATGTGGCCGCGAAGGTCCTTCAGCAGAGCGACGCCCACGCGCTGCTGCGGTTCGTACGCGAGCAGGCGTTACGGATCGACCATCCTCATGTGCTCGCGCCCGCCAGTTGGGCCGCGGACGACGACAAGGTCCTGTTCACCATGGACCTGGTCGCCGGGGGCTCGCTTGTCCATCTCGTCGGGGACTACGGCCCGCTTCCTCCGTCCCTCGTGTGCGCTTTGCTCGACCAGCTGCTGTCCGGGCTCGCCGCCGTGCACGCGGAAGGGGTCGTGCACCGGGACGTCAAGCCCGCCAACGTGCTCCTGGAGGCCACCGGCACCGGCCGGCCCCGGCTGCGGCTGTCGGACTTCGGCATCGCCATGCGCCTGGGCGAGCCGCGGCTGACGGATACCGACTACGTGGTGGGAACGCCCGGTTATCTCGCGCCCGAGCAACTGATGGGCGCGGAACCGGACTTCTCTGCCGACCTGTTCGCCGTGGGGCTGGTCGCGCTGTATCTGCTCGAGGGCGCCAAACCGGACGCCAGGGCACTGGTCGAGTACTTCGTGGCCAACGGCACGCCAGGGGCTCCGCGCGGCGTTCCCGGGCCGTTGTGGGAGGTCGTGGCGACTCTGTTGCAGCCGGACCCGGCCGCGCGGTTCCGCACCACCACGGGGGCGCGCAAGGCGCTCGCCGCGGCCGCGGAGCTGTTGCCGGAGCCGGGCCCCGTCGACGAGCAGGTGGAGATCTTCGACCAACTCGGTCCGCTGCCGCCCGGGTTCGGCCCCGAGGGTCCTTCGCGTACGGCGTCGGGGGTGACGGACGGCCCCGCACCGACCCCACTCCAATCGTCGGGCACGGTCGCGGGCCGGGCGGAGGCGATACCGCCCGGTGGGGCGAGTGACGTTCCCCGCCCTCCGCACGCCGCCCCTTCGACGGCAGGCACATCCGGCGCCGCGACCAGCCACTCGAACGCGGCGGTACCGGCTACCGCTCCGCCGCCGCACACCCCGTGGACGGGCAGCGGCCCGGCACGGCTCGCGGCCGGCCCGGTGCCACCGCCGCCGGCCACCGCTCCTTCGCCCCCCGGCACCGGCGCGTCCACCCCGACAGTCCCCCGTCCCGGCACGTCCGCAGCCGTACCCCCGCCTCCCGCGGGCCGACCACAGCCCGCGCCCGTCGTCGTACCGCCCAGGCCCGTCGTCGATCCCCCGCCACCCACGCAGCCACCCACGACGCAGCACACCGGGAGCTTCCCCCTGCCGCCGCGCGAGGCGCTCCCTACGTCGCCTCACCCGCCCGAGCAGCCTCCCGTACCGCCCGCCGGTGTCGTTGCCCATCCGGCTCCCACGGCGGCCTCCCACCCCTCGCGGCACGACCCCGCGCGCATGCCCTCCGCCGGTCCGCCCACGGCGCCGGCGGCAGCCGTACAGCGATCCGCCCACGCGGCCGCCGTTCCGTCCCCACAGGCCCACACGCGGCCGCAGGAGACCGCGCGGCACCGCCGCAGACCCGTCGCCCGGCGCCCGGGGCCACCGGCGAAGCTCGCCGTCCCCGTCCTGCTCCTCGCGCTGGCCTGCTTCGCGGTGGGGTTCTGGGCTCTCGCCCGGATCTGAGCGGCGGTCAGCCGGCCCACCGGCGCGCCCGCCGCCGGGCGGCCGCCGTCCATGCCCCGAGCCACAGGACGAGAACGCTCCCGGTGCCGATCCCGCACACGGCGACCAGCTTCATCGTGCGACTGTCCCCGCCCACGCCTGCGGCATCGGCCCGCGGTGCGTGGCCCGCCGACGTCGCGGAGCCGTCCTCCGCGCCGCCCCGCGCCGTCCCGGCCGCCGCCTCCTCCCGGTCCGCCGCCGTCACCTCGAACGCGTCGCCCGGCACGGGCCGCCCCGCGTACGCCGGGCCGGACTGCGGTGTCCCGCTCACCCGCACCCGCAGCGTCAGCCCGTACGGCCGGTCCCCGAACCTGTCCGCGACGGGTGCGCCAAGGTGCACGACGAGGTAGTACCAGCCCGCGAACCGCATACCGCTCGTCCGGTTTCCCGGGACTTCGCGGTTGGCGTGGTCTACGGGGGGCAGCGGGTCGAGCACGGCCGAGGTCTGGGCGCCGCTGTAACCGGCGCCGGCATCGTCCACCTCGGCACGGACCGGGTTGTACAGCGACATGGCCAGGGCAGTGCCCACATAACCCTCGCCGCCGGTGGAGCTGCCCATCTCGGCGGTGGCGGACAGTCGCTGGCCCCAGTCGACGGGGACCTTGTAGAAGAGGGTCTGCCCGGGGCTGATCGTGTCCTGCCAGACGCCCTGCCCCAGGGCGCTCGCCGAGGCGAAGCCCGCCCCGCCCGCGCGGCGCGTGGCGTCGCCCAGGACGGACTCGGGAGTCGCGGAGTCCCAGGCGGGTGGCGTGGTCGTGGCGGCCTGCCGTAGGGCTGGTTCGGAGACATAGTCCAGCTCCAGGTCCCAGTCGCCATGGGCGGCGCCCAGGCCGCGCCGCTCGACGACCATGTAGTACGACCCCGCCCCCTTGCACACATAGGTGCCGGGGCCAGTACCGCGGGAAGCCCAGGCGGCGACGGGGTGCGGACTGCGGGTGGGGCCGACGTAGGTGGTCCCGGAGGAGCAGGTGGTGCCGCGGGCGTCCTGGACGGACACCTTCAGGCCGTCGGAGGAGGACACCGTCGCCCCCGCCCGGGGGACGGCCGTCGCGGAGACGTACACGGTGGCGGTGGCGTCCAGTTCGAGGCGGTAATAGCGCTTGCCGTCGGCGGGCAGGGCGCTCCTGTAGGTGTGTCCGGGATCCAGGCGTACGGCGTCCGCGGTCCCTGGGGCGCCTTCGACCGCCCTGGCGTCACGGGCGAAGGCGTACGGGAACGGTGTGCCGTCCACAGTCGCGGAGACAGGCGCGGCACGCGCCGGAAGCGCCATGGTCGCGCCGACCGTCGCCACCGCGCCCAGGGCCACCGCCACGCGTGCCGGCGTCCGGCGGCGCCACCGCGCCCCGCGTCCCGCCTCCGTGCGCCGCCCCCTCACACTCCACCCCCTACGGCCTACGTCCCGGGCCCGGCCCGCCGCCCATCCTGCCCCGCGCACCACGACGGCACCGGTGCTTTGCGTACGTGCGGCCGAAACTTCTCCTCCACGGCGCTTGCGCCCCGCGTCTGAGAGACAACACAAAGCCCCGACCGCCGCTGCGGTCGGGGCCTGCTCTGAACCTTTTGTCTGTCGGAACTCACGAACCCGTGGGCACGGAGTCAGTCGCCTCCGTCCACAGATCCTGCTCGGCGCGATCCGCCTGGATCTGGCGGTACACGAGGAGCCCGCCGATGGCGGCCAGTGCGACCAGGAGAAGCTTCTTCACCGCGCGACCTCGTCTTTCCTTGACGTAGGGGACCTCTGGCGCCCGACTATACACACCGATCGATATCGATCGGTGACCTGCATCGTCTCCCCAACTCCGGTCCGGCACAGCGCTTTACGGCGTATGACGACCGGACGGTGCCGCTCCGGACTCCAGGTGATCGCAGGCGACAGACTGTGATCTTCGCCGCTCTCCCCGCCTTTTCCTGAGTTTTCCGGGTCTTTTGCGCCCATCAGAGTGGTGTTCATCCGAAGATCGATACGCCGCGGGCGTCGGTCCACCACTTCGGAACCCTCATACACATCATGAGGAAAGTACGCAAATCGCCCGACCCGAAAGTGAGGGGCCATGACCAGGAACAAGGTCATGACGCTGTGGACCGCCTTCGTCACCGCCTTCCTTGCACTGTGCACCGCGCTCGGACTCATCACCACGGCCGCCGCGGCGGCGGTACCCCAGCCCCAGCCGGAGCACAACAGCAGCACGCGTCTGACGCCACCGAGGCCGAAGCCGCCACTGCAACGCAGAACGGCCCGTGAACGGTCCCTGCCCCCCACAATGAAGCAACGCATCCACGCGGAAGCCCACAACACCATCCCGGCCTGTCGCCACCGCCCACTCATGGACATCACCGCAGGGGAACCGCTTCCCCCCTCGGTGCCCCGGCCCCGCAGCGAGCCCCCCAACCCTTTCAGGCGGACGGCGCGCCTCCAACTGTGATCCACCCCCCCTCCCCCTGCGGGAGGCCCTGAAGGCTCCAGCGGCGAACTTGCGTACCAAGCCCCGCACGGTGAACGGCCCGGCACCTGTTTCCAGGTGCCGGGCCGTTGTTGTCGGCCTTCGCCGACGTCACCAGCACATCAAGATCCGCGACCGCCACGGTTCCACCACTCCGGGCGGCCTGCCCGGCACCGCGGCCGCGCGGTCCCGGGCTCTGCCCTGCGCACCGTTCACTGATCGCCTGTCGCGGTCACGCGGGCCCGGTGTCGTCCATCCGCTCGCCCTCCGCCTGGGACGGCTCGGTCCTGGGCACGTCCGGGTGCTGTTCCACAGCCGAACGCTCGGCCGGCTCGTCGCGCTCGCCCTCGGCCTGGGACGGGGTGTGGGAGTAGAGCCAGGTGTCGTAGTCCGAGGCTCCGGTTTTCATGATGGCCTCCCTCGGTCGCTCACCTCCCATGGTCCTCCCTGGACGGCCGCCCGGCGAGACCAGGACGCCGCGTCGCGCCGGGGACCGGGCCTTGCTCGGTTCTCCACCGTGGTCGCCACCCCTTTGATCAGGATCGGTTACACAGGGCGTGGTCGATCAGTGCGTTGGTCGCCTTGTTGAGGGTGGGCAGGTCCGGCATGGTCGAGGTACTGGTGATGGAGACGGTTACGGCGCGACGGCCGTCTGCTGTGACGGCGGGCCGGGTGTAGACGCCGATTCCGTCGCCCTCGTGTGCGTAGGAGTAGCCCCCGCACGACAGCGGGATCTTTCGCAACCCGAGGCCGTAGTCGCCCAAGGGCTGTTCCTTGACATCCTCGGGGTCGTCGGTGCGTACGACCGTCTGTCGCATCTCGCGCCACTGCTCGGCCGGCAGGAGTTCTCCGCTCGCGAGAGCGCGGAAGAACGTGTTGAGGTCCTCGGTGGTGCTGACGATGCCGGAGTCGGCGGTGTGCATGTAACTGTTGTCGGTGATGTCCAGCGAGGTGCCGGGTCCGGTGCTGAGGGAGACGCGTACGTGCGGTGCGGGCAGGAACGGGTTCGCTCCGGGTATCACGGTGTGACGCAGGCCCAGCCGCGCGATGATGCGGTGCTCGACCAGCTCGCGCCAGTCCGCACCGCCCGCCTTCTGCGCGATCATCGCCGCCAGCAGGTAGTTGGTGTTGGAGTAGGACCAGCGGGTACGGCCACCGGGCTGCGGGACGAACAGGGGCCGGTGCCGCATCGCGATGGCTACAAGTTCGGCGGGCGGAGTGGCGTTGTAACGGTTGGCGTCGAAGTCCTGCAGCATCCCTTGTACGCCGGGGTCATCGGTGTAGTTGAACAGACCGCTGGACTGCCGCAGCAGATCCCGCACGGTGATACGCCGTCCGTCGTTGCCGTGACCTGCCACCACTCCGGGCAGCCAGTGTTCGACGGAGTCGTCGAGCGACAGCCGTTTCTCGGCGGCGAGTTGGAGGACCACGGTGGCAACGAACGTCTTGGTGGTGCTAGCGATACGGAACTCCGAGCCCCATGGCACAGGCGCCGTCGAACCGGCGGCAGCGGAACCGGCTCGGGCTTGCAAGGGCCCACCCGGCGTATCGACCCGTGCCACCACGTTCACCTCTCCTCCGCCCGCCTGCCGGACGGCGGCGACATCGTGCCGCAGCTGGGCAGCGGAGTAGCCGGTCGAGCCCGACCGGGCCGACGCCGCCGGTGCGAGGACCGCTGCCGCCAGCGAGCCGACGACCAGCAGGGCAGTGGCGGTAAGTGAGGTGCTGCCGAACGACTTTGCGCGTGTGGCCATGTGCCGTCTCCTCCGTGGGCTTCTTCAGTGCGACCGGTGATCAGTCAACTCGGCGTCGGCGTGCTGGGACATACGGGAGACCACCATGCGGGGAGTGGGGAAAACCCCCACCGGAGCCTCGGCGCCGGGGGACGGAGACGTGCTGCGACCTTGCCGAGCCGTTCGGCGTCGGGCGGGCCGCCACCACCGCGGGCGGGAAGTACGGCACACACTCACGGCGAAGAGGAAACGTACAGATGGCGCGCCCGGTGGGGAGCCGCCTTCTGGGCGATCAACGCCGACGACACCTGAAGCCCGGCCCGGGCCACGCAAAAGCAGAGCAGGCACCGCCCGGGTGGGAAGCGCCTGCTCTTTGCGATCTTCATCTGTGGGGCTAACAGGATTTGAACCTGTGGCCTCATCCTTATCAGGTCGATCACAGGGGACCGTCGAGGTCGGTTAACCGGGCCTGCGCCTCGGCCGATCGTCCACTGAGGTCCGGCGCCGACCGTTGCCGTTCGCGCTTGTTGGTGTCAGCCGCTGGTGTCAGCCGCCCCACGTGGCCTTGACAAGCAGCTAGCGCGCTCCCCTTGATACGGGCACGCAACGGGTACGCGGCCAGGGATCTCTTGGCGCTGTGCCACTTCAGCAGGACTCGTCAATCAGCAGCAGGATTCGTCCATCCTCTGAGGCGAACTTGAAGGCGCAGTAGAGCGGTTCCTTCGGCCACTCGGGACCTTCGACCTTGCCGCCGGGACCCTCGTAGCGTCGGCTGGCCGTCTCCCAGACTGCGGCGCGCTGCTCGGCGGACACATCCTCCAGCTGAGTACTGCCTCCGCGTCCCAACACCATGAGGTCGGCACTGACCGCCAGTCGTCGGGCGACTCGTACATCCAGTTCTTTTCCGGTCAGGTGCCAGGTACCCCCGGCCCAATCGTCGATCACGCCGGTGTTCACGACGGAGAGCCAGACCTCATGAGTGCTCCCGGGGTCCAGAGAATCCATGATCTCTTTGAAGGTTGCGCGATGCTCGCCCTTAGCCATGGACCTAGTCTGGACTGCATCCATGGCTAAGGGCGGGTTGGTCCCCCATTGCTGCACCCGCATCCTTCCGCTACCCACCACCCGCCCCAGCTCCCATCCCGTCCGCCGTCGACCCACACACCGTGGAGCGGGCGTGGTTCAGGGCGTCCAGGTGGAGCGCGCCACTGTACGAACGACCTGGACGCCCTGGGCCGCGTCTGCTCGGCTCTGCCTGGGTCGACGGTGGACGGGATGGGAGCTCCCCGCGCACGCCACCACGGACCCGCAGTCGGCGGCGGCGCCCCCGCTATCCCGGTGCCGGCCGATCCCCCGCCGGAGGCATTGCCTTGACCGCGGGCCGCTCTATGCGGTGATTGACTCATGGCCACCGGCCCTATCCACACGTGGGCGCGCGTCGGCGCAGCGCGCGCGGAGCGGGCCGAAGGCAGGAGCGCAGCGCGGAGCGCAGCCGGGCGCCTTGAGCACATCGTGGAGCCGGAACGCGAGCACAACACGTACGTAAAGTACGAGTCCAAGGTCCGGCTGTACTTGCTGCCGCATCTGGGCAAGAAGCCCTTGGTGAAGCTCACGCCTGCCCAGCTCCGCACGTTCATGGCGGCGCTGAAGCGTGAGAAGGTCGGCGCGGCCACCCGCTTCGAGGTGCTCCGCGTCCTCCGGAACGCGCTCAACCGGGCCATCCGTGAGGAGCTGCTGACGCGCAACGTCGCGCTCCTGGTTGACATGCCCAAGGTCGCCAAGGACAAGGGCAAGGCGTGGAGCGCGCAGGAGGCCGTCACGTTCCTTCGCTCGGTCCGCGCTCACCGCCTCTACGCGGCCTGTGTGCTCGTCCTCGTCCTTGGGCTCCGCCGCAGTGAGGTCCTGGGCCTGCGCTGGCAGGACATCGACTTTGGGGCGGGTCAGTTCACCCCGGTCAAGCAGGTGCAGCGGGTCAAGGGCGCCGGCCTGGTCCTCAAAGACCTCAAGACCGAGTCCTCACAGGCCGTGCTCCCTCTACCGGAGTTCTGCGCCCGCGCGCTGGAAGAACGGCGGGAGCTGCAAGAGCTGGAACGGAAGATCGCCGGTGACAACTGGTTGCAGGAGCCGGGCCATGACCTGATCTTCTCCTCAGAGCATGGCGGCATGATCGATCCGGTGGGCTTCTCCCGCACATTCGATCGCCTCGTCAAGCGGGCCGGCGTCCGCCGCATCACGGTCCGGCTCGCCCGGCACACATGCGGCACTCTGCTGGCCTTCCTGAAGGTGCACCCCAAGGTGGCCCAAGCGATCCTTCGCCACAGCCAGATCAGCATGACCATGGACGTCTACACGCACGTGGTCGGCGAGAGTGAGCGGGAAGCCGTCGCGATGCTCGCCGAGCTGCTGGAGGACCCGCTCATCGGCTGATTCGGCGCTGTTGGTGTCAATCGTGGGTGTCAAAAGACCCCCGGCCCTAGTGGGCCGGGGGTCTTTTCGCTGGTGGGGCTAACAGGATTTGAACCTGTGGCCTCATCCTTATCAGGGATGCGCTCTAACCAACTGAGCTATAGCCCCGCCGCGCTTTGCGGTGTGTCCCGCGCGCTGACTCCTGAAGATTAGCGCACGACGTGGGAAGTCCCAAAATCGATAGTCGGCGCCGGGCTCCTGGCACCCGGACGTCAAAAGAGCGCACCCCTGACCGGGATGCGCTCCGGCCGCCCGAAGGGCCGCCCCCGGCCGGCTACTCGTCCTCCGCCAGGGTCAGCTCGACACCGCCCACGAAGCCTGCCGAGATGTTGTAGATGAACGCGCCGAGCGTCGCGAGAGCGGTGGCCAGGACGACATCGATGACCGCGATGATCGTCGTGAAAGTCAGGACGCGCGGCAGCGACAGGAACGACTGGAGATCGAAGCCGTTCGACTCGCTCGAGCCGGTGGCCTCCGAGATCGTGCTGCCGACCGTCGAGAAGACGCCCATCGCGTTCATGACCATCCACAGCACCGCCGCCGCCACGATCGTGCAGATGCCCAGCGCGATGGAGAGCAGGAAGCTGACCTTCATCACCGACCACGGGTCGGCCTTCGCCACCCTCAGGCGGGCCTTGCGGGTGCGGGGCGTGGTGCGCGCACCGGTCCGCGGACGGCGCACGGCGCCCGCCGGCTCCGCCTGGTAGGCCTGCGGCGGGTGATAGGCCCCCCTGGGCTGCGGCTGACGCTCCCCCGGCAGTGGGGAGGCGTGCTGCGCCTCGCCCGCCGGGGCCGCGTACCGCTGGGCCTGCGGGCCTCGGGTGTCCGTCACAGTTCCCCCCTGGGATCCATGAAAGTCATGGGAGCTTGTCGAGTCCGTGGCGGAGCCACGGCCGCCGCCGTCCGTGTCCATACCGGTCGATCCGGCGCCCGTGGCTCCGCTCACGCTGACTCACTTCCTCGTGCTACTCGGCCGAGGGCGCCTCGCCCTCGTCCGTGCCGGTGCTCGCGGCACCTTCGGCGGTCTCGTCCACGGCCTCGTCGCCGTCGACTTCCTCCGCCTCGCGTCCCGCCTCGGCGTTACGAGCGATACCGACCACGGCATCGCGCTTGCCCAGGTTGATCAGTTGGACGCCCATGGTGTCACGGCCCGTCTCCCTGACCTCATTGACTCGCGTACGAATCACACCGCCGGACAACGTGATGGCGAGGATCTCGTCGTTCTCCTCGACCACCAGCGCGCCGACGAGCGAACCGCGGTCCTCGACGATCTTGGCGGCCTTGATACCGAGGCCACCACGCCCCTGGACGCGGTACTCGTCGACGACGGTCCGCTTCGCGTACCCGCCGTCGGTGGCAGTGAACACGAACGTACCGGGTCGGACAACATTCATCGAGAGGAGTTCATCGCCCTCGCGGAAGCTCATCCCCTTCACACCCGAGGTGGCGCGGCCCATCGGGCGCAGGGACTCGTCGGTCGCGGTGAACCGGATCGACTGGGCCTTCTTGCTGATCAGAAGCAGATCGTCGTCGGCCGAGACCAGCTCGGCCCCGATCAGTTCGTCGTCCGAACCGTCCGGCATCTCCCGGAGGTTGATCGCGATGACACCGCCGGAGCGCGGCGAATCGTAATCCTTCAGAGGCGTCTTCTTGACCAGGCCGCCCTTGGTGGCGAGCACCAGGTACGGCGCTGCCTCGTAGTCGCGGATCGCGAGGATCTGGGCGATCGCCTCGTCCGGCTGGAAGGCGAGCAGGTTCGCGACGTGCTGGCCGCGCGCGTCCCGGCCGGCGTCGGGCAGCTCGTAGGCCTTCGCCCGGTAGACACGGCCCTTGTTGGTGAAGAACAGCAGCCAGTGGTGCGTGGTGGACACGAAGAAGTGGTCGACGATGTCGTCTTCCTTGAGCTTCGTGCCGCGCACGCCCTTGCCGCCGCGCTTCTGTGCGCGGTAGTCGTCGGTCTTGGTGCGCTTGATGTAGCCACCTCGGGTGACCGTGACGACGATGTCCTCCTCGGCGATCAGGTCCTCGATGGACATGTCGCCCTCGAAGGGCACCAGCTGGGTACGGCGGTCCTCGCCGTACTTCTCGACGATCGCGGCGAGCTCCTCGCTGACGATGCCGCGCTGGCGGACCGGGGAGGCGAGGATCTCGTTGTACTCGGTGATCTTCGCCTGGAGCTCGTCGTGCTCCTGGACGATCTTCTGCCGCTCCAGGGCCGCAAGGCGCCGCAGCTGCATCTCGAGGATCGCGTTGGCCTGGATCTCGTCGATCTCCAGGAGGCCCATCAGGCCCGTGCGCGCGACGTCGACGGTCGCACTGCTCCGGATCAGCGCGATGACCTCGTCGATGGCGTCCAGGGCCTTCAGCAGACCGCGCAGGATGTGGGCGCGCTCCTCGGCCTTGCGCAGCCGGAAGCGGGTCCGGCGGACGATGACCTCGATCTGGTGGGTCACCCAGTGGCGGATGAACGCGTCCAGCGACAGCGTGCGCGGCACGCCGTCCACCAGCGCCAGCATGTTGGCGCCGAAGTTCGTCTGCAGATCGGTGTGCTTGTACAGGTTGTTCAGGACGACCTTGGCGACCGCGTCCCGCTTGAGGACGATCACCAGGCGCTGGCCCGTACGGGAGGACGTCTCGTCGCGGACGTCCGCGATGCCGCCGATCCTGCCGTCCTTCACCAGGTCGGCGATCTTCTGCGCCAGGTTGTCCGGGTTCACCTGGTAGGGGAGCTCGGTGACCACCAGGCACTGGCGGTTCTGGATCTCCTCGACCTCGACCACCGCACGCATCGTGATGGAGCCACGGCCGGTGCGGTAGGCCTCCTCGATGCCCTTGCGGCCCACCACCAGGGCGCCGGTCGGGAAGTCCGGGCCCTTGATGCGCTCGATGAGCGCGTCCAGCAGCTCCTCGTGCGAGGCCTCGGGGTTCTCCAGGCACCACTGGGCACCGGCCGCGACCTCGCGCAGGTTGTGCGGCGGGATGTTGGTCGCCATACCGACCGCGATACCGGCCGAGCCGTTGATCAGCAGGTTCGGGAAGCGGGAGGGCAGGACGGTCGGCTCCTGGGAGCGGCCGTCGTAGTTGTCCGTGAAGTCGACGGTCTCCTCGTCGATGTCGCGGACCATCTCCATCGACAGCGGCGCCATCTTGCACTCGGTGTAGCGCATGGCCGCCGCCGGGTCGTTGCCCGGAGAGCCGAAGTTGCCGTTGGAGTCCACCAGCGGCATCCGCATCGACCACGGCTGCGCGAGGCGCACCAGGGCGTCGTAGATCGAGGAGTCGCCGTGCGGGTGGTAGTTACCCATGACGTCACCGACGACACGGGCGCACTTGTAGAAGCCGCGCTCGGGGCGGTAGCCACCGTCGTACATCGCGTACAGGACGCGGCGGTGGACGGGCTTGAGGCCGTCCCGGACGTCGGGCAGCGCACGGGACACGATGACGGACATCGCGTAGTCCAGGTACGAGCGCTGCATCTCCGTCTCGAGCCCGACAGGCTCGACACGCATCGCGAGTTCGCCGCCCTCTTCGGGGGTGACGGGGGTGTTCTCGTCGGTCATTGCTGGTGAAGATCCTTCCTGGTGCGGTCAGCTGAGACCGACTCAGATGTCGAGGAAGCGGACGTCCTTGGCGTTGCGCTGGATGAACTGGCGGCGCGCCTCGACGTCCTCGCCCATCAGGACCGAGAACAGGTCGTCGGCCTGCGCGGCGTCGTCCAGGGTGACCTGGCCGAGGACCCGGTGGTCCTGGTCCATCGTGGTCACGCGCAGCTCCTCGGCGTTCATCTCGCCGAGGCCCTTGAAGCGCTGGATGGAGTCGTCCTTGATGCGCTTGCCCTGCTGTCGGCCCTGTTCGACAAGGGCGTCCCGCTCACGGTTGGAGTAGGCGTACTGGAAGTCGTCCCTGCCCCACTTGATCTTGAACAGCGGAGGGCGGGAGAGGAACACATGCCCCGCCTCGACCAGCGGCCGCATGAAGCGGAACAGGAAGGTCAGCAGCAGGGTGTTGATGTGCTGGCCGTCGACGTCGGCGTCCGCCATCAGGATGATCTTGTGGTAGCGGAGCTTCTCGATGTCGAAGTCCTCGTGCACGCCCGTACCGAAGGCGGAGATCAGCGCCTGGATCTCCTGGTTCTGCAGGATCTTGTCGATCCTGGCCTTCTCGACGTTGAGGATCTTGCCGCGGATCGGGAGGATCGCCTGGTACTCCGGGTTGCGGCCGGACTTGGCCGAGCCACCGGCGGAGTCACCCTCGACGATGAAGATCTCGCACTTGGTGGGGTCGTTGGACTGGCAGTCCGACAGCTTGCCGGGCAGGGACGCCGTCTCCAGCAGGCCCTTGCGGCGGGTGAGGTCGCGGGCCTTGCGGGCCGCCACGCGCGCGGTGGCCGCCTGGATGCCCTTGCGGACGATGTCCGCGGCCTCCACCGGATTGCGGTCCAGCCAGTCACTGAGGTGTTCGTAGACCGCCTTCTGCACGAAGGTCTTGGCCTCCGTGTTGCCGAGCTTGGTCTTCGTCTGGCCCTCGAACTGCGGCTCGCTCAGCTTGACCGAGATGATCGCCGTCAGACCCTCACGGATGTCGTCACCGGTGAGGTTGTCATCCTTGTCGCGCAGCAACTTCTTGTCCCGCGCGTACTTGTTGATCAGGGAGGTCAGCGCTGCGCGGAAGCCCTCTTCGTGGGTACCGCCCTCGTGGGTGTGGATGATGTTCGCGAAGGAGTACACGCCCTCGCTGTAACCACTGTTCCACTGCATCGCGACCTCGAGGGACAGGCTCTTGTCCTTGTCCTCGGCCTCGAGGTCGATGACCGTGGGGTGTACCACCTCTCCCTTGCGGGAGTTGAGGTACTTCACGAAGTCGACGATGCCGCCCTCGTAGTGGTACGTGACGGTCTTGACTTCGCCCTTCTCGTCCGCCCCGGCCTCGTCCGCCCCGGTGACGGCCTTGGCCTCCTCACGCTCGTCGGTGAGCCGGATCGTCAGGCCCTTGTTGAGGAACGCCATCTCCTGGAAGCGCCGGGACAGCGTCTCGAAGGAGTACTCGGTGGTCTCGAAGATCTCCGAGTCCGCCCAGAAGGTGACCGACGTGCCAGTCTCCTCGATCGCCTCGTGCTGGGCCAGCGGTGCCGTCGGGACGCCCATTTTGTAGTCCTGCGTCCAGCGGTGACCATCGGTCTTGACCTCGACGGAGACCTTGGACGAAAGAGCGTTCACGACGGAGACGCCGACACCGTGCAGACCGCCGGACACGGCGTAGCCGCCGCCGCCGAACTTGCCGCCCGCATGCAGCACGGTCAACACGACCTCGAGGGCCGGCTTGCCCTCGGAGGGCACGATGCCCACGGGGATGCCACGGCCGTTGTCGACGACGCGTACACCGCCGTCGGCGAGGATCGTCACGTCGATGGTGTCCGCGTAACCGGCCAGCGCCTCGTCGACCGAGTTGTCGACGACCTCGTACACCAGGTGGTGCAGACCGCGCTCACCGGTCGAGCCGATGTACATACCGGGTCGCTTGCGGACCGCGTCCAGACCCTCGAGGACGGTGATGGCGCTGGCGTCGTACGAGGCTGCCACCTCGCCGTTCGAGGCGATGGCGTCGTTCACGTCGGCGTCGGTGGACGGGATGTTCTCGTTGGGGTTGCCGGAATCGGCCACGAAGCGCCCTTTCTGGCACAGCACGAGCCAGGCTCCTGGGGTGCCCCCTCGGGGGAGGGTTGCCGGAGCGGCTGCGGCATGTTGCGTTGGTAAGCCTTGATCAGCGTTGCTCAGCTTTTCCCGGACGGTCCCCACGTATGGGGCGGGATTGCCTTCCAGTCTACCGGTAGCGCCGACAGTGATGGGGGTTTGCCGGTACCTGAGTACGCATGTGCCGCCCTCAACCGGTCTCGGCCGACTCCCCATATGCGGAACGGGGCTCCAAGAGCCCCTGAGCGGCACTCAGCGCTTCCAGCTGTCAACCCTTGGCTACTTCGGAGTCAGGTCGATCTTCGTGACCACGCGCCGGCACGGTGAAAGGACCGCCGATGCCCGGTCCGGCGGCCTTTTCGTGATGTCGGTCACCCGTAGGTGTCACCCGGTCCCGTGCTCCCGGGGGCGCGCAAGCGGCCGAAGCGCTGGGCGGGGCCGCCGGGGCCGTGGACCTTGATCAGCCGGACCGTGCCGTGTCCGAGGTCCTCATTGAGGCGCGCGACCAACTGCGGAGCCAGCAGCCGCAGCTGCGTCGCCCAAGCCGTGGAATCACACGTCACGGTCAGGACGCGTTCGTCCTCGTCGTACCGCTGAGGAACGCAGTGCTTGGCGAGATCCTCGCCGACGATCTGCGGCCAGCGGCCCATCACACCGCCCACCGCGGCCGGGGTCTCCCAGCCGCGCTCGGTGATCAACCGGTTGATGGCCGCACCGAGCGCCATCGGATCGCGGCGGTCAGCGCGTGCGCCGGAGCGCAGTCCGCCGCGCCGTGCCTGTTTCTTCTGCTGCGCCGCGTCCCCACGCGCGCGTGCCTGTTCCTTCGCGGCCCTGAGCGCCACCCGCGCGAGGTCCACACCCGAGAGCTCCGGGGTCTTCTTCGGGGCGGGTTCGTCGGTGCTCATGCGCGCTCCACCGTGCCGTCGGACACTGCGTACCGCGTCCCCGTCAGGACATGCGGTACGTCGTCGTCGACCGCCGCGGTCACCAGGACCTGCTCACCGGGTGCTACCAGCTCCGCCAGACGCTCGCGGCGGCGGGCGTCCAGCTCGGCGAAGACGTCGTCGAGAACGAGCACCGGCTCATTGCCCTCCGCACGCAGGAGGTCGTACGACGCCAGGCGCAGCGCCAGCGCGTAGGACCAGGACTCGCCGTGGGAGGCGTACCCCTTGGCGGGCAGCCGGCCGAGGCCCAGCAGCAGATCGTCCCGGTGCGGTCCCACGAGGGTGACACCTCGCTCGATCTCCTGCTTCCGGGCGTCGGCGAGAGCGGTCATCAACTGCTCGTAGAGGGCCTCGCGCGTGTGGGCCTCACCGGGCGCGGACGGCTTGTACTCCAGGACGACCGGGCCGCCGCCGGGAGCGAGTTGCTCGTACGCCTTCTCGGCGAGCGGCTGGATCGCGTCGATCAGATCGAGGCGCTGCGCGAGCAGCTCGGCACCCGCGCGCGCGAGGTGCTGGTCCCAGATGTCGAGCGTCGACAGGTCTGCCCCCACGCTCGAATCCGTTCGCGCGGGAGGTGCCCCCCTGCGCCCCCCGTGCCGGCGGGCCAGCGCGGCCGTTTTGAGAAGGGTGTTGCGCTGCTTGAGGACCCGGTCGTAGTCGGAGCGGACACCGGCCATGCGCGGGGAGCGGGCGGTGATCAGTTCGTCCAGGAAGCGGCGGCGCTCGCCGGGGTCGCCCTTGACCAGGGCGAGGTCTTCCGGCGCGAACAGCACGGTCCGCACTATGCCCAGCACGTCACGTGGTCTGACCTGCGAGGACCTGTTGATGCGGGCACGGTTGGCCTTGCCGGGATTCAGCTCGAGTTCGATCAGTTGCTGGCGGTCGCCCTGACGGACGGCGGCCCTGATGACGGCGCGGTCGGCGCCCATGCGGACGAGGGGGGCGTCGGAGGAGACGCGGTGGCTGCCGAGGGTGGCGAGATAGCCGACCGCCTCGACGAGGTTCGTCTTGCCCTGGCCGTTGGGGCCGACGAAAGCGGTGACGCCCGGGTCGAGCGGCACTTCGACCCGGGCGTACGAGCGGAAGTCGGCCAGCGACAGGTGCGTGACATGCATGGTCGTTCGCCGACCTCCCCGAGGGTTGTGGACCGCCGGGCGGTCCTGTGGATTACTTCTTCTCGACCGCGTGGCCGCCGAACTGGTTGCGCAGGGCGGCGATCATCTTCATCTGCGGGGAGTCGTCCTGCCGGGAGGCGAACCGGGCGAACAGCGACGCCGTGATGGCCGGCAGCGGCACGGCGTGGTCGATGGCCGCCTCGACGGTCCAGCGGCCCTCGCCGGAGTCCTGCGCGTAGCCGCGCAGCCCGTGCAGGTGCTCGTCCTCGTCGAGCGCGTTGACCGCCAGGTCCAGCAGCCAGGAACGGATGACCGTGCCCTCCTGCCAGGAGCGGAAGACCTCGCGGACGTTCTCCACCGAGTCGACCTTCTCCAGCAGCTCCCAGCCCTCGGCGTAGGCCTGCATCATCGCGTACTCGATGCCGTTGTGGACCATCTTCGCGAAGTGACCCGCGCCCACCTTGCCCGCGTGCACCGCGCCGAACTCGCCCTCGGGCTTGAGGGCGTCAAAGATCGGCTGGACCCTGGCGACGTGCTCGGCGTCGCCGCCGTACATCAACGCGTAACCGTTCTCCAGGCCCCAGACGCCACCGGAGACACCGCAGTCGACGAAACCGATGCCCTTGGCCGCCAGCTCCTCGGCATGCTTCTCGTCGTCCGTCCAGCGCGAGTTTCCGCCGTCCACGACGATGTCACCGGGCTCCAGCAGCTCGGCCAGCTCGTCGATCGTGGACTGCGTGGCGGCACCGGCCGGGACCATCAGCCACACCACGCGAGGGCCTTCGAGCTTGCCCACAAGCTCTCCCAGGCTGTGGACATCGGCGAGGTCCGGGTTGCGGTCGTATCCGATGACGGTGTGGCCCGCGCGGCGGATCCGCTCGCGCATGTTGCCGCCCATCTTGCCGAGGCCGACGAGACCGAGCTCCATCAAGTGTTCCTTAGGTTGCGATGTGGCATGAGGGCACTTTCGTACCTGTGTCCGAGCGTAAACCCGGTCGGTCATGCACATCTGAGGGCACACACGCTCGTCCGTACGCCCCGGCCCGCGGCTTCGTTCCCGGGCTCGGTCTGGCCGGACCCGGGAACGCCGTGGCCGGTCGTCAGCCGCTCAGCCGCACCGGCATGATCAGGTACTTGTAGGTCTCGTCCGCCTCTGCGTCCAGAGCAGGCTTGCCACCCAGCAGCGCGGGCTTCGTGGACGTCGTGAAGGACAGCTGTGCCACCGGCGAGTCGATCGCGCTCAGGCCGTCCAGCAGGAAGGTGGGGTTGAAGGCGATCGAGATGTCATCGCCCTCCAGTTGGGCGTCGACCCTTTCCACAGCCTGTGCGTCATCGCTGGAGCCCGCCTCCAGGATCAGCACGCCCTGCTCGAAGCTGAGCCTCACCGGGGTGTTGCGCTCGGCCACCAGCGCGACGCGCTTGACGGCCTCCACGAACGGGGCGGTCTCGATGGTGGCGACCGAGTTGAACTCCGTCGGGAACAGCGTGCGGTACTTCGGGAGGTCGCCCTCCAGAAGGCGGGTCGTCGTACGCCGACCGGCGCCCTCGAAGCCGATCAGGCCCTCACCCGCGCCCGAGCCGGACAGCGCCAGGGTCACGGTGTCACCGCTGGTCAGCGCCTTGGCGGTGTCCAAAAGCGTCTTCGCGGGCACCAGGGCGACCGCGGACGCGTCCGGGTTCTCCGGCTTCCACAGGAACTCGCGGACCGCGAAGCGGTAGCGGTCGGTGGACGCCAGGGTCACCGTGTCGCCCTCGATCTCGATGCGCACACCGGTGAGGACGGGCAGCGTGTCGTCACGGCCGGCAGCGATGGCGACCTGGGCGGCGGCCGCGGCGAACACCTCGCCGGGGACCGTACCCGTCGCGTTCGGCATCTGCGGCAGCGCCGGGTACTCCTCCACAGGGAGGGTGTGGAGGGTGAACCGCGAGGAGCCGCAGACCACCGTCGCCCGTACACCGTCTGTGGAGATTTCCACCGGCCGGTTGGGGAGGGCACGGGAGATGTCGGCGAGGAGACGGCCGGACACGAGAACCGTGCCCTCCTCCTCGACCTCCGCGTCCACGGACACGCGCGCCGAGACCTCGTAGTCGAAGCTGGACAGGCTCAGCTGGCCGTCCTCGGCCTTCAGCAGCAGGCCGGCGAGGACAGGCGCCGGCGGACGGGCCGGAAGGCTGCGCGCCGCCCAGGCCACTGCCTCCGCGAGTACGTCGCGTTCCACCCGGATCTTCACCGTAAGCCGCCTCCTGCTGTTGCCGGCGCTCTCGCCCTGCCTGGCCTTCGTCGTCTGACTCGGTGTCGCGGCTCCCTGTGAGGGGGAGGACACCAGGAACCAGTCTGACGCACCGCACCGACAGTAGGTGCCTCTCGGGGTCAAGTCGTGACGAGGGGCAGCCGGGAACCGGAGAGCGAGTTGTGCACAGGCCCCACTTCGAGGTGGATCCCCTGCTCTCTCTGAGTGGGAGTAGTAGTAGGGCCTGTGGATACCGTGGATAACCACGTTTTCCCAGCTCAGGGGCGAGATTTTGTCCACTGGGCCTGTGGGTGGGAGCGGTGGACAACCGGGGGTATCTGTGGAGAACGGAAAGTTCTGCACACCCCATGCACAGCCTCGGGGCACTTCTCCCCAGCACTGTCCCCAGTTTTACCCGCCTTTCCCACAGCCCAGTCCGGCACCTCAGTGTGACGCCTTTCACTCGTCCCGGTGAGAGGAGCTGTCGCGTTGTCGAACAGTGGACAAGTATGTGGAGAAGCCGGAGATCACTGGGGACAACCGGCCCCGGCCTGTGGGTCGTCAGTGGACAACGTGCCGCACAGCCTGTGGCTCTTCACTTTGTCCACAGGCTGTGGAGACCGTTAATCCACCAATCCACAAGTGGCTGAGCTGGGCTGATCGTCGTTCAACAGGACAGCCTGTGGATGCGATCTGGACAACTCCGCAGTCCCCAGGATGTGGACGGAAGAAAGTCAGCAGATCTGTGGAGGATGACCGTAACGCGGCAAGTATTCGAACACCGGGGAGCGCCGGGGCGGCCTGGCGAGGTGTGCGGGGACGCGCGGGCATGGGCCGCCCGAGGACTCCCGGCGCGTGTGGGGAAGCCGTGGCCTGCCCCGACTTCAGCCGGCAGCGCCTCCGCCGGACGCCCACCGGCCCCGGCGGCCGGCGCCCAGTGTCGTACGGGCACGCGGCCCGTGACTGTGGGAGCGCATTTCGCGGGCCGGAGCGGCGAAAGCGCCCCCGGGAAGTCGTCCCGGGGGCGCTCGTGGTGGTCTACAACCGGTTCGCCGTCAGCCGTTCTTGATGCGGTTCGTCAGCTCGGTGACCTGGTTGTAGATGGAGCGCCGCTCGGCCATCAGCGCGCGGATCTTGCGGTCGGCGTGCATCACCGTCGTGTGGTCGCGGCCGCCGAACTGGGCGCCGATCTTCGGCAGCGACAGGTCGGTCAGCTCACGGCACAAGTACATCGCGATCTGGCGTGCGGTCACCAGGGCGCGGCCACGCGAGGTGCCGCACAGATCCTCCACCGTCAGCCCGAAGTAGTCGGCTGTGGCGGCCATGATGGCGGGCGCGGTGATCTCGGGCGCCGTGTCCTCGCCGCCGGGGATCAGGTCCTTGAGGACGATCTCCGTCAGTCCGAGGTCCACCGGCTGGCGGTTGAGCGACGCGAACGCCGTCACCCGGATCAGCGCGCCCTCCAGCTCGCGGATGTTGCGCGAGATGCGGGAGGCGATGAACTCCAGCACCTCCGGCGGCGCGTTGAGCTGCTCCTGCACCGCCTTCTTGCGCAGGATCGCGATGCGCGTCTCCAGCTCGGGCGGCTGGACGTCGGTGATCAGACCCCACTCGAAGCGGTTGCGCAGCCGGTCCTCCAGGGTGACCAGCTGCTTCGGTGGCCGGTCCGAGGACAGCACGATCTGCTTGTTGGCGTTGTGGAGGGTGTTGAAGGTGTGGAAGAACTCCTCCTGGGTCGATTCCTTCTGCGCCAGGAACTGGATGTCGTCGACCAGCAGGATGTCCATGTCGCGGTAGCGCTTGCGGAACGCGTCCGCCTTGCCGTCGCGGATGGAGTTGATGAACTCGTTGGTGAACTCCTCGGAGCTCACGTACCGCACGCGTGTGCCGGGGTAGAGGCTGCGCGCGTAGTGCCCGATCGCGTGCAGCAGGTGCGTCTTGCCGAGCCCCGACTCCCCGTAGATGAAGAGGGGGTTGTACGCCTTCGCCGGCGCCTCGGCGACGGCGACCGCGGCCGCGTGCGCGAATCGGTTCGAGGCGCCGATGACGAAGGTGTCGAAGAGGTACTTCGGATTCAGGCGCGCGGTGGGCTCACCCGGACCGGTCGCCGGCGCGGGCTTCGCGGCCAGCGGGCCGGGCGAGTGGGGGGCCGGTCCGGGGCCGGCTGGACCGGCCCGGTGCACCTGGCCGTCGTTGGAGGGAGGCTCCGGGAGTTCGCGCCGGTCGGAACGGTGCTGGTCGAAGTCGGGGCGTGCGCTCTCGTACTCTGGGCGCTGCTGCTCGTACGGGGGCCGCTCCAGCGACTGCGCACGGTAGTCCGGCGCGGGCGTGGCGTACGGGTCGCGCTCGGGGAAACCGAGCCGCTGCTGCTGCCAGCCGTAGTCGTCCTGGGACGGGCGCGGCCAGGCGCCGGGCTCAGGGCGCTGGTATTCGCCCGGGTAGGCGGGGCGGACACCAGGGAGCTGGTCGCCGGAGCCGGTGGGCAACTGGTCGGGGCGCGTCGTGCGGTGGTCGTCGGCGCGGTGGCGACCGTATCCCTCGTAGCCGCCCTGGGAGTCATACGCGTCACGCCGCTGGGGCGAGGAGCGTTCGGGCTCCTCGTAGCGCGGCTGGGCCGGGGGCTCGCCGACGGAGTCGTCGACGGTGATCGCGATGCGGATAGGACGGCCGCACTCGCGGCTCAGGGTCTCGCTGACGACCGGCGCGAGCCGGCCTTCGAGGACGCCTTTCGCGAATTCGTTAGGAACGGCGAGCAGGGCGGTGTCGGCAACCAGCGCGAGCGGTTGGCAGCGCTTGATCCAATGCTCGTCCTTGGCCTCGACACCCGGCCCGCGCCCCTCACCGAGGAGCTGCTCGAGTACTCGTGGCCACACTGCGGCAAGATCGGCAGGTACGTCAGCCACAGGGCACGCTCTCTCACAGGTCCCACGAACGTGTGGTTGCGGGACGGGTCGGGGTGTACTTCGGGTGGGGCGAGGCGGGGCAGAACCGCCGGGGTGGGGGGAAGGGAACGAATCGGAGTTCAGCCACGGTAGTCAGGGCGACCGGCGCGGTTCAAGTCGTTGTCCCCAGCCTGTGGACAAGTGTCCCTCACCGGCCACTGGTTTGACCGGATGGCTCAGCCCCGCGTACCGTAACCAGGTCGAGTTGTCGATGGCTGCTGCCGCCTGCCTCCGATGGGCACAGATCACGCACCAGTGTCCCTACCAGGGCGCATTTCGGTGATCGGAAAGCGGTGCACTCGGGCGTAATGCGAGCTACTCGTGGGCGCACGGTGACAGCCAGACGACACCCCGCCAACCACCGAGTCATTACTGGAGCCCCCGAGTGAGCAAGCGCACCTTCCAGCCGAACAACCGTCGTCGCGCGAAGACCCACGGCTTCCGGCTGCGTATGCGCACCCGTGCCGGCCGCGCCATCCTGGCGTCCCGCCGCAGCAAGGGTCGCGCCCGTCTGTCCGCCTGATCTCGTACAGGTCATGACGTGCTGCCTACCGAGCATCGGCTGAGGCGGCGCGAGGACTTCGCGACCGCGGTACGCCGGGGACGCCGGGCTGGACGCCCGCTTCTCGTCGTCCACCTTCGTAGCGGTGTCACGGACCCGCACGCGCCTGGGGAGAGCGCTCCCCCGACGCGTGCGGGTTTCGTCGTGAGCAAGGCCGTGGGGGGAGCGGTCGTACGCAACAAGGTGAAGCGCAGGCTTCGCCATCTGATGCGTGACCGAGTGGCCTTGGTGCCCCCCGGTAGCCTGGTAGTCGTACGAGCGCTGCCCGGTGCGGGCGACGCCGACCATGCACAGCTGGCCCGAGACCTGGATGCCGCTCTCCAGCGGCTGACGGGAGGAGGGGGCGCGCGATGAAGTATCCGCTGCTGGCTCTGATCAAGCTCTATCAGTGGACGATCAGTCCACTGCTCGGACCGGTATGCAAGTACTACCCGTCGTGTTCCCATTACGGCTACACGGCCATCGACCGGCACGGTGCGATCAAGGGAACGGCGCTCACCGCCTGGCGGATCCTACGGTGCAATCCGTGGTCGCTCGGTGGCGTGGACCATGTCCCGCCGCGCAAGCGTCCGCGGTGGCACGAAATGTTGCGTGACGCCTGGCGTGCACGTAAGGGCGGGTCCTCCACCGCCGAACCGGCCACCGAGGGGAACGTTCCTTCGAGCCCGGCCGCCGAGACCTCGTCCCATGCCCAAGGAGCATGATTAGTGGACACGATTGCCAGCCTCTTCAGTTTCATCACCTGGCCCGTCTCCTGGGTCATCGTCCAGTTCCACAAGGTGTACGGGGCGATCTTCGGACCTGACACCGGGTGGGCCTGGGGCCTGTCCATCGTGTCCCTGGTGATCCTGATCCGGATCTGCCTGATTCCGCTTTTCGTGAAGCAGATCAAGGCGACCCGGGCCATGCAGACGCTCCAGCCCGAGATGAAGAAGATCCAGGAGCGCTACAAGAACGACAAGCAGCGTCAGTCCGAAGAGATGATGAAGCTGTACAAGGAGTCGGGCACCAACCCGCTCTCCTCGTGCCTTCCCATCCTGGCGCAGTCCCCGTTCTTCTTCGCCCTGTACCACGTGCTCAATGGCATCGCGTCGGGCAAGACCATCGGTGTCATCGACGACAAGCTGCTTGCCAGCGCCCAGAAGGCCCACATCGTCGGCGCCCCGCTGGCCGCCAAGTTCACGGACAGCGCTGACAAGGTCACCCAGCTCGGCGCCTCGCTGATGGACGTCCGGGTCATCACCGCGATCATGATCGTCCTGATGTCGGCGTCGCAGTTCTACACGCAGCGTCAGCTGATGACCAAGAACGTCGACACGACGGTGAAGACGCCGTTCATGCAGCAGCAGAAGATGCTGATGTACGTCTTCCCCATCATGTTCGCCGTGTTCGGCATCAACTTCCCGGTCGGTGTCCTCGTCTACTGGCTGACCACCAACGTGTGGACCATGGGTCAGCAGATGTACGTCATCCACAACAATCCGACACCGGGTTCCAAGGCGCAGGCGGCCTATCTGGAGCGTCTGCACAAGCACGTCACGCACCATGGCAAGATCCGCAAGCGTGGCGAGAAGGCCATCGTCAAGGCCATCGTCGCCAAGGGCCGTGACCGTAACGAGTTCGAGCGCAAGTTCATCAACGGTCTGAGCAAGGCGGGTCTCGCGGCCCAGGCAGACGGCACCGTGGTGAAGAGCGAAGCTGCGGCCGTTGCCACCGTCGAAGACGGTACGACGACCACGGGTGCCCCGAAGCGCCAGCAGCCCAAGCGGCAGACCAAGGCGCAGCGCCAGTCCGGCGGTCCCAAGCCCGCGGGTGGCACCGACTCCTCGTCGCTGAGCGACTCCGACGAGCCCCAGGACGCCAAGCCGGCCGGCCCCGCCAAGAAGGCGACGCCTCAGCCCGGTAGCGGCAGCCGCAGCAAGGCTCAGTCCGGCCAGCGCAAGGGTCCGCAGCGGCCCAAGTCCCCGTCCAAGAAGTAAGAAGGAGTCCATCCCGTGACGGAAGGCACCACCTCCGCCGCTGCCGAGGGCGCAGACACCCTGACTCGCCTGGAGCAGGAGGGCGAGATCGCGGCGGACTACCTGGAGGGTCTGCTCGACATCGCCGATCTCGATGGCGACATCGACATGGATGTCGAGGCCGACCGCGCGTCCGTGTCGATCATCAGTGACACGGGCAGCCGAGACCTGCAGAAGCTGGTCGGCCGGGACGGTGAGGTGCTGGAGGCGCTCCAGGAGCTCACGCGTCTTGCCGTGCACCGGGAGACCGGCGACCGTAGTCGGCTGATGCTGGACATCGCGGACTACCGCGCCAAGAAGCGCACCGAGCTCTCGGAGCTCGGTGCCAAGGCGGCGGCCGAGGCCAAGAGCACCGGTGAGCCCGTGAAGCTCAAGCCGATGACGCCCTTCGAGCGCAAGGTCGTGCACGATGCGGTCAAGGCTGCGGGCCTGCGCAGCGAGTCCGAGGGCGAAGAGCCGGAGCGCTTCGTCGTCGTGTTGCCCGCCTGATTCGGCCTGTACGTTTCTCCGGCCCCGTCTGTAGCGCAGACGGGGCCGAACTTTGTCAGCCTGGTAGTCCCTCACGGCTGTGGTCATGGCAGCCGGTAGCCCTGAATGGTCCTGGTTCTGCGCTCAGTGCGCTCATGCGGTACGGAAGGACGGTCCCCGTGACGGAAGCAGCAGAGCTTCCCCCTGCTCCTGAGCAGGCGCGCGAGGTGTTCGGCGATCGCTTCGCGGACGCGGTCCGCTACGCGGAGCTGCTTGCCGAGGCAGGTGTACAGCGCGGTCTGATCGGACCGCGGGAAGTGCCCCGCCTGTGGGAGCGGCACCTGCTGAACTGCGCGGTGCTCTCGGAGGCCGTGCCCGAGGGGGTGACCGTGTGCGATGTCGGTTCTGGTGCCGGGCTGCCCGGCATCCCGCTCGCGCTCGTCCGTGACGACCTGAAGATCACGCTGCTTGAGCCGCTGCTGCGACGGACCAACTTCCTCACCGAGGCCGTCGAGCTGCTGGGCCTTGACCATGTGACTGTTGTCCGCGGCCGTGCAGAGGAGGTCATGGGTAAAATCCCGCCGGTCCATGTCGTGACCGCACGTGCCGTGGCTCCGCTGGATCGTCTGGCCACCTGGGGCATCCCGTTGCTGCGTCCCTACGGGGAGATGCTGGCACTCAAGGGCGACACCGCGGAGGAGGAGCTGAAGAGCGCCGCCTCGGCTCTGAGCAAGCTCGGTGCCGTGGAAACGTCCATCCTGCATGTCGGCGAGGGGATCGTGGAACCTCTGTCGACCGTTGTGCGTGTGGAGGTCGGGGAGAGCCCAGGCGGTGTGCGCTTCGCGGCGAAGCGGGCGAAGGCGGCCCGGACGGGGCGGGCGCGTCGGCGTCGCTGAGGGTGCGCGTCCGGGGATGGAGCCAGGCGCCGACGTGAGGGTGCGGCGGTTGACTGATCCGTCCTGAGGGCTGGTCGTACTCCACACAAGCAGCCAAACCTGCTCAACCCGGAGTGTCGCGGCGGTCCGGCCAGAGCTGCTGTGCATCGTGTTTCACGTGAAACGTCGCTCACTGCTGCACGGCATCATCAGTCGCGGCCGGGCTGCGGCCGAACCCCGCGACCGTAGGCCTCTCGGATCCCTCGGAGAACCATCCCCCCGCGGGGTCTTGTCCCCCGCGGGGGGCACGGAGTTGTCCACAGAGGTGGATTTCTCCACAGAAGACCGGACCTCTCTGGTTCACGACCCCGCAGACATGGGAGGCTCTGTTCATTGCGAGCCTGAAGTCGAGGAGAGTGAATCCTTGCGGTCCGACGCCAACATCGCGGGACCGATGACCGATCCGGTCCCCGGTCCCCGTACCGAGTCGACAGGGGAGGATGTTTCACGTGAAACACCGCCCCCGATGGACGACACTCCCATCGGTCGCGCTGCCCAACTTGCGGTGGAGGCGCTGGGCCGGGCTGATGAGGGCCTGCCACGGCCTGGCCAGACCCGTGTCATCGTGGTGGCCAACCAGAAGGGCGGGGTGGGTAAGACTACGACGACGGTCAATCTTGCTGCCTCCCTTGCCCTGCACGGTGGTCGCGTCCTGGTGATCGATCTCGACCCTCAAGGCAATGCGTCCACTGCGCTGGGGATCGACCATCATGCGGACGTCCCTTCCATCTATGACGTGTTGGTCGAGAGCAAGCCTCTCGCAGAGGTCGTCCAGCCGGTCTCTGATGTCGAGGGTCTCTTCTGCGCACCCGCCACGATCGATCTTGCTGGTGCGGAGATCGAGCTGGTCTCCCTGGTAGCGCGGGAGAGCCGGCTGGAGCGGGCGATCCAGTCATATGAGCAGCCGCTGGACTACATCCTCATTGACTGCCCACCCTCACTCGGCCTGCTGACAGTCAATGCGCTGGTCGCCGGCCAGGAGGTTCTCATCCCGATCCAGTGCGAGTACTACGCGCTGGAGGGTCTGGGACAACTGCTGCGCAATGTCGACCTGGTCCGGGGGCACCTCAATCCCGCTCTGCATGTGTCGACCATTCTGCTCACCATGTACGACGGCCGGACGCGTCTGGCGTCCCAGGTGGCGGAAGAGGTGCGCAGCCACTTCGGCGACGAGGTGCTGAGGACGAGCATTCCGCGCTCGGTCCGCATCTCCGAGGCGCCGAGCTACGGACAGACGGTGCTGACCTACGATCCAGGGTCGAGTGGCGCTCTCTCCTACCTTGAGGCAGCACGTGAAATCGCGCTGAAGGGTGTCGGCGTCCGGTATGACGCACAGGCCCACATCGGCGCCCAGGCGGAACAGAGCATGGTGGAGGGGATCCAGTGAGTGAGCGACGGAGAGGGTTGGGTCGTGGGCTCAGCGCACTGATTCCTGCCGCCCCGACGGGGGAGAAAGCAGCAACCCCCGCTGGGCTGGGCGGTGGTGCGTCCGTCTCCCCGTCGACGGCACCCGTGCTGACGACGGACCGGGGAGTGGCGGCCGGGAAGTTGGCTACGCTCCCGCCTGTTTCACGTGAAACCGAGGAGTCATCGCCGAACGGCCCCGCGGGGTCTCCCACGCCGCCGCTCGGTGCCTACTTCGCCGAGTTGCCTCTCGACTCCATCACCCCGAACCCGCAGCAGCCTCGTGAGGTGTTCGACGAGGACGCGCTCGCCGAACTGGTCACCTCCATCAAGGAGGTCGGGCTTCTTCAGCCCATCGTGGTACGGCAAGTAGGTCCGTCGCGCTACGAACTCATCATGGGCGAACGGCGCTTGCGCGCCTGCCGAGAGGCCGAACTGGATGCCATCCCGGCGATCGTGCGGGCGACGGAGGACGAGAAGCTTCTTCTGGACGCCCTTCTGGAGAACCTGCATCGGGTCCAGCTGAACCCCATCGAAGAGGCGAACGCCTACGACCAGCTCCTCAAGGACTTCAACTGCACCCATGATCAGCTGGCGGACCGTATCGGCCGGTCGCGTCCGCAGGTCTCCAATACCCTGCGCCTGCTGAAGCTGTCGCTTGCGGTGCAGCGTCGGGTGGCCGCTGGCATCCTGTCTGCGGGCCACGCCCGGGCGCTGCTGTCCGTCGAGGACTCGGATGAGCAGGACAAGCTGGCGCATCGCATCGTGGCCGAGGGGCTGTCCGTGCGGGCCGTCGAGGAGATCGTCACCCTCATGGGGTCAGGACCGCAGAGTGGTCCTCGATCCAAGGGGCCGCGTGCCGGGGGTCGGGTCTCTCCCGCGCTCAGTGACCTGGCGACCCGTCTCTCGGATCGTTTCGAGACCCGGGTAAAGGTCGCCCTCGGCCAGAAGAAGGGAAAGATCACCGTCGAGTTCGCCTCGATGGAGGACCTGGAGAGGATCTTGGACACGCTCGCTCCGGGCGAGGGGCCGGTCGTCCAGAAGAGCCTTCTGGACGAGCCGTCCGAGGAATCGGAGGGCTGAGCCCGCGGGCTCGACGATCCCCGATCGACCGTCAGGGCGGGTCGTGTCCGGTGCGTTCCGGACACGACCCGTTCTTTGCTTTCAGGCGGTATCGGTGGAATCGCATCATGGATACGATGCGATCAGGTATGGCGCATCCACCTGGCGGACCTGTATCGGGAGGCGGGGGCCATGCGAACCATGAGCCGTAGTGGCCTGGTGACCGCGGGCCTGAGCCTGGGAGCGATTGGTGGGTTCGTCGGCAGTCTGCTCAGCGAGCGGAGCGCTCTGACAGCCGCCCGCGATGCTGTGGGCGAAGGAAGCGAGGAACTGCCTTCATGGGGCGTCGGCTCGTTCCGCTTACGCTGGACAACCTTCCGGACCTTCCCAAGCGCTGCCGCTCGTGTGTCTTCTGGGAGCTGGACCCAGTCAGTGGTGAGGCCGCGGTAAAGGCCGGCAGACCTGCCCTGGAGAAGGAGGCCTGGATCTCCGCCGTGCTGCTGGACTGGGGGTCCTGCGGCCGGGTGGTCTACGTGGACGACGTACCGGTGGGCTTTGTGCTGTATGCACCGCCCGCCTACGTCCCACGCTCCACGGCGTTCCCCACAAGTCCGGTGTCGCCGGACGCGGTCCAGTTGATGACTGCCTTCATCATGCCGGGCTACCAGGGGCAGGGGCTCGGCCGTGTGATGGTCCAGACCGTCGCCAAGGACCTGTTGCGCCGCGGCTTCAAGGCGATCGAGGCCTTCGGTGACGCGCGCTGGAAGGAGCCTGCGTGTCTGTTGCCCGCCGACCACCTTCTAGCGGTGGGGTTCAAGACCGTTCGCCCGCACTCCACGTTCCCGAGACTGCGGCTTGAGCTGCGCTCGACGCTCTCCTGGAAGGAGGACGTGGAGCTCGCGCTGGACCGTCTCTTCGGAGCAGTGCAGAAGGAACCGGCGCTGCGGCCGCTGTGACCGTTCCTCTGTCCACTCGCATCATGCGAATGGGCCAGCCCCTGAGGGCTGGCCCATTCGTGTTTCACGTGAAACATCGCCGCCTTGTTCGGGCAGCGTTGCCGATCACTTGGTGATGAAGTCCTCGAGGTCGCGGACGATCGCGGCCTTCGGCTTGGCACCGACGATGGTCTTGGCCACCTCGCCGCCCTGGTAGACGTTCAGGGTCGGGATCGACATGACGCCGTACTTGGCGGCCGTGGAGGGGTTCTCGTCAATGTTGAGCTTGACGACCTCGATCTTGTCGCCGTACTCCGCGGCGATGGCCTCGAGCGACGGGGCGATCTGGCGGCACGGACCGCACCAGGCGGCCCAGAAGTCCACCAGGACAGGCTTGTCGCTCTTGAGGACGTCCTGCTCGAAGGAGTCGTCGGTCACGTTCTTCAGGGTGCCGGCCACAGCGGGCTCCTTAACTCGGTGATGCGGTGGAGGAAGGGGGGTCAGACAGTGGTCTTCTCGGGTTCGGCCTGCTGCTCGCTGTCGGCGAGAGCGGCGAGGAAGCGCTCAGCGTCGAGAGCGGCGGAGCAGCCAGTGCCAGCCGCAGTGATCGCCTGGCGGTACGTGTGGTCGACCACGTCGCCGGCGCCGAAGACACCGGTGAGGTTGGTGCGAGTGGAAGGGGCGTCCACCTTGAGGTAGCCCTCCTCGTCGAGGTCGAGCTGGCCCTTGAAGAGCTCGGTGCGCGGGTCGTGACCGATGGCGATGAACAGGCCGGTCACCGGCAGCTCGGTGAGTTCTCCGGTCTTCAGGTTGCGCAGGGTCAGGCTCTCCAGCTTCGGATCGCCCTTGATCTCCGCGACCTCGCTGTCCCATACGAACTTGATCTTCTGGTCGGTGAAAGCACGGTCCTGCATCGCCTTCGAGGCACGCAGGGTGTCACGACGATGGACGATCGTCACGGACTTGGCGAAGCGGGAGAGGAAGGTGGCTTCCTCCATCGCGGTGTCGCCGCCGCCGATCACGGCGATGTCCTGGTCCTTGAAGAAGAAGCCGTCGCAGGTGGCGCACCAGGAGACGCCGCGACCGGAGAGGGCGTCCTCGTTCGGCAGGCCCAGCTTGCGGTGCTGAGAGCCAGTGGTGATGATGACGGCCTTCGCCTGGTGGACCGTGCCAGCGGTGTCCGTGACGGTCTTGATCTCACCGGCGAGGTCGACGGAGACGACGTCGTCCGGAACCAGCTCAGCACCGAAGCGCTCGGCCTGCGCACGCATGTTGTCCATGAGCTCGGGGCCCATGATGCCGTCCTGAAAGCCGGGGAAGTTCTCCACCTCGGTGGTGTTCATCAGCGCGCCACCGGCGGTGACAGCGCCCTCGAACACCAGCGGCTTCAGCGACGCGCGCGCGGTGTAGAGCGCCGCCGTGTATCCGGCGGGCCCGGAGCCGATGATGATCACGTTACGAACGTCGCTCACGGCTTGATTCCTCGTCTCTGGAGACTGCTGCTACTGCCGGTGGGAGCTTTCCCGGTGCTCTCACCCCACCCAACGGATCCTAAGCGGCCCGCATTCCCCGGTGTGTCGGGGCACACGGAGACAGCAACACCCCAGGCAGATGCCAAGCGGCACCTGGCCAGTATTCGTCCGGTGGGGGCTGCTTCAGGAGCGGGCGTACGACTGGGTCAGCAGTACCTTGCCAGGCGACGCCGAGGCCTGCTTCAAACATGCGGCATCGACGATGTAGGCCGTGACCTTCGAGGCGTCGGAGGCGTCGGGCATGACCAGGAGATAAACCGTCGTCCCTCGGTACACACCCTTGTCCGCGGCGATCACCGTCTCACTGCTGTGGATTCCCTGTTCTATGCAATCCGGCACTTGGACGCCGGTGTCCTGAGACGTCGTATTCCGCTGCCCGGTGGCCCCCGTCGTGCCGGAATCGGACTCGATGCCCCAGGGCTTGGCGCTGTTGGAATGGCCCTCGCTCGTCTTGCTCGAGGCAAGCAGCTCCGCCACCTGGCCCGGCAGAGTGCCCTCGGAGTAGGTGTGCGCGGCGTCGGTGTGCGCGGCGTCGGTGTGCTGCCGCGTCGCCGTCGGTGGTGCAGTGCCCGTGTCATCGCCCAGCGTCTGCACCAGTAGTGTGCCGAGCCCCAGGGCCGCGGCGGTGAAGACGGCTCCCAGGGCCACGGTCCTGCGACTGTTCCGTCGTGTGCGGTTCGTACGACCTGGCCCGGTGGCCGCACGGGCGTACCCTGAGGGGCGGCTGGACGGGGAAGAGGGCGATGTTTCACGTGAAACATGCGCGGCTGTGGGCTCGGGGAAGGTAACGCCCGAGGTATCGGGGTCGGGGGTGGGCGGGGTCACTTCCGGGAGAGTCTCTGAGGCGAGAGCGGCGTCGATACGCGCTGCCACGTCGTCGGGCATGCGCTCCGGGCCCGTAAGCGTGCCCAGAAGGCCCCGGATCTCCTCCAGGGAGCCGTACACGTCGGCACAGAGGACGCAGCCGTCCAGATGCTGTCGCACGTCTGCGGTGCGGGAAGGGGAAAGAAGACCTTCGCTGAGGTCGGAGAGCTCCTCGGCCTCCGGATGCCCGGCCGTGTCGGTCGTGGATGTCACGTTCGCCCACCTCCGCCCTTCACAGCAGCTGAATCGCTCGCCCCCGTGTCATGTGGTCCTGCCGCGGGTGGGACGGATGCCCTTGGCGTCCGGTTCCGCCTTCCACCCGACGTCTTGCCTTCCTCGCCGCCGCCCTCCGTACGCAGATGCGTGAGCAGCGGCAGCAGTCTGGCTCTGCCCCGGGCGCAGCGGCTCTTCACCGTTCCGGTCGGTACGCCGAGGATGCGGGCGGCTTCCGCTACCGGGTAGCCCTGCATGTCCACAAGGACGAGGGCGGCCCGCTGGTCGGCGGGGAGGGTGCCTAGGGCTTCCAGTAACTCGCGGTGCAGATCGTTGCGCTCGGCCGGTGCGGACGCCGACTCGTGCGGCTCCAGGAGTTGCTCCAGCCGTTCCGCGTCATCGACGGGCGAGGTCCTTCTGGACGCCGCTTTGCGGGCGCGGTCCAGACAGGCGTTCACCGTGATCCGGTGGAGCCACGTGGTGACGGCCGACTGACCACGAAAGGTGTGGGCGGCCCGGTAAGCCGAGACAAGGGCGTCCTGAACGGCGTCGGCGGCCTCCTCACGGTCCCCCAGCGTCCGCAGCGCCACCGCCCAGAGCCGGTCGCGATGCCGCCGTACGAGTTCACCGAAGGCGTCGGGGTCGCCTTCTACGTGGCGGGCGAGGAGGTCCCGATCACTTGCTTCGCCGTGCATGGTGTCATCGGCCATCGGACCCCCTCCCCTCGGCGTGTGCTCAGCCCGTGAACTTCACGTCGGTGACGGCTTGCTTGTAGCCCGCGCCACTGTAGCCATCGTCGTTCGCGTACGGCAGCGCGGTGAACCACATCAGCACATACCGGCTCTTCTTCGGCTTGGCGACCTTGACCTGCGCGGTGGTGCCGGTCGTCGTCACGGACCCCAGTTTCGTCATCGAGGACAGCGGCACCGACGAGCTCATCGAATCCGTCGCGTACAGCGTGACGGTCGTGTGGTCGTTGCCGAACAGGAGCCCTATGGAAGCGCTGGAGACCTCCTGTTCCGAGCCGAGGTCGTAGACGATGCCGACGCCGGGCTTGTAGACCGGGTTCAAGTCCGGCCCTTCCTTGTAGCTGGCGGTACGCCAGTACGTCGAGCTGTCGCCGTCGTACGTCTTGGCGACGTCACCGGGGTGCTGGGCGTCGCCCTTCGCGACGTACTCCTGCGCGCCGTGGATCTTGAGAGTGGTGGGCGGCTTCTTCTTGTCGCCTGGCTTGTCGTTGCCGTTTGTCGTCTGTGTCTGGTTCGTGTCGTCCGACTTCTTGCCCTGGTCCATGAGTGCTTCCGCCAGCTGCCAGCTGCCGAGGCCGAGCGCGGCGATGAGCAGCGCCGAGACGGCCCACTTGAGGGCCTTGCCGGTACGGCTCTGCAGCGGCGGCGGCGGGGTCGGCACCGGCTGTGTGACACCCGAGTGGGGCGCGGGACGGCCGTATGTGCCCTGCTGGTACGTCGTGCGCTGGTACTCGGGCGGCGCGGTGAACGTGGGCTCCGGCGGGCGGATGCGGGGCATCTCGCCGATAGCCTTCACCAGCTCCTCGGGCGTGGTGCACGGGGATTCATGGCGGGAGGCGGTGGCGCCGTCGTTGGCGAGCGCGCGCATGGCCAGCTCGGACAGACCACGGTGGACGCCGGCGCGCACCTGGTCGGGAGCGATCAGCCCCACGCCCTTGGGCAGCCCGGACATGCCGTAGGCGTCGCTCTCGTACGGCCAGCGCTGGGTGAGGGCGGCGTACAGGAGCGCGCCGATGGACTCCGTGTCCGTGCGCTGCGGGGTGTCGGAGCTGGTGCCGCGCAGCGCGGCGTTCACGGCAAGGCCGCGGATGCGCCACTGACCCGAGGAGGTGCGCAAGACGGTGCCGGGATTCAGACGCAGATGGGAGAGGCCCTCACGGTGGGCGGCGGCCATCGCCTGAGAGACCTGGGTGACCATCTGGTAGGCGTCGTGGGCCTCCAGCGGTCCGGAAGCGAGCAGCGTGGTCAACTCGGCGGCGTCGGGCAGCCACTCGTGGACGACATAGACAAGGTCGTCCTCCTCGACTGCGTCAAGAACCTGCACGAAGCGGGGATCACCGAGCAGCGCGGACGAACGGGCCGCGGCCAGCACCGAACGGGCCCGCGCGTGGTTCGCCGGCAGGAGGTGCACCCCGACAGCGCGGCGGAGTTTCTCGTCCACCGCACGCCAGCTGCTGAATCCGTCCAGACGGGTGACGCACTCTTCGAGGCGGTAGCGTCTGGCGAGCTTGTGGCCGCTGTGCAGCTCGGGCGATGAGGCCTTCTCGGGCCGCTCGGGCCCGCCGCTCCCCGTCTCGTCGCTGTCCGTTTCCCGCTCCCGGTTCTGGGCCACCCCGTCGGACGTGGACTGGTCCGCCTGGGCGGTCAGCGGCTCGTTGCCGCTGTTGTCTGCCACGTCGACGGCAGCCCTACTCCGTTCCGCCACCGTCGTTCCTGCCTCCCCATCCATTGCGTGCTCCGACGCAGAAACCAATTGTGCCCACAGTCCGCCGCTATGCACGACACGCGGCGGCGGACGATGGTTGTGCGCCTACCCCCGCCTCAGCGCCCCAGTCGCCCGCGGACCATGCCGACCATTGAGTTGAGCTCCTCGATGCGCATCTTCCGTGCGGCGACGTAGAAGACACCGAGGAGGATGGCGCCACCGCCGAGCAGGGCGGCGAACGAGCCGCCGACGCCCTGGCCCAGCGTGTGACCGATTCCGTAGCAGGCCGCCCCGCTCAGCAGAGCTGCCGGTACCGACGCGATCCCGAGCCGCGCGTATGTGCGCAGCACGCGGGTGCCGTCCAGGTCGCCTCCCAGCCGCTTGCGGAGCCGGGCCCAGGCGACACCGACGCCGGTCGCGTACGCGACGCCGTACGCGCCTGCCATGCCGATCACGGCCCAGCGGGCCGGGAGCATGAAGTAGCAGAGGGCCGAGACACCCGCGTTCACGGCGGCCACGATCACCGTGTTGTAGAAGGGAGTGCGGGTGTCCTCGTAGGCATAGAAGGCGCGAAGCACGACGTACTGCACGGAGTACGGGATGAGGCCGAGGCCGAATGCCATCAGCATGTAGCCCATGTTGGTGGCCTCGCTGGTGCCGGAGGACCCGAAGATCAGGGTGCACATCGGGATACCGAGCGAGACGAATCCGAAGGCGACCGGCACGATCGCGACCGCGGTCGTGCGCAGCCCCTGGGAGATGTCGTCGCGGACGGCACCGCCGTCGTCCTCGGCGGCCGAGCGCGAGATGCGCGGCAGCAGGGCCGCCATGAGGGAGACGGTGATGATCGCCTGCGGGAGACCCCAGATCAGCTGAGCATTGGCATAGGCGGAGAAACCGGTGCCGTCGACCGGGGAGTGCTTGCCCGCCGCGGTGGAGAGCTGCGTGACGACAATCGCGCCGGCCTGGTTGGCGAGGACGAAGAGGATGGTCCACTTGGCGAGCGTCACGGCCTTGCCGAGACCGTGGCCCTTGAAGTCGAAGCGCAGTCGAAGACGGAACCCGGTTTCCCGCAGGTACGGGATCATCGCGAGAGCCTGGACGACGAGGCCCAGCAGGATGCCGATGCCGAGCAGTCGCTGGCCTTCGGGCGGGATACTCGACACCTTCATCCCGGAGTCGGCCGCAGTGCCGTAGACCCAGATGAACATGCCCAGCGTCACGATGATGACGATGTTGTTCAGGACCGGGGTCCACATCATCGCGCCGAACTTCCCGCGGGCGTTGAGGACCTGCCCCATGACCACATGGATGCCCATGAAGAAGATCGAGGGCACGAAGTAGTGGACGAAGGTGATGCCGACCTGGTCGGCCGCCGGGTCGGCCGCCACTGACGGGGACAGCAGGTGGACCAGGAGCGGCGCTGCGACGATCGCGAGGACGGTGAGCGCGCCCAGTGCCAGCATGACCAGGGTCAGCAGCCGGTTGGCGTACGCCTCGCCGCCGTCCTCGTCCTCCTTCATGGCCCGCACGAGTTGTGGCACGAAGACGGAGTTGAGGCCGCCACCGACGGTGAGGATGTAGATCATCGTCGGCAGCTGGTAGGCGACCTGGAAGGTGTCACCGAGCAGACCGACGCCCAGCGCGGAGACGATCAGCGCGGAGCGGATGAAGCCAGTGAGGCGTGAGACCATCGTGCCCGCCGCCATCACGGCACTGGACTTCAGCAGGCCTGAAGCACGCCCACCCTGCTTCGCCGCAGGCGCGGGAGCGGCGGCCGCTACGGCGTCGGCCGCCGACGGAGGTGCGGGAGCGGACGCCCCGGCCGGCGGAGGCGCGGGTGCGTAGGCCGGGTCGGCGTACGGCCCCGAACCCTGACCCGCAGCCGGTACGGGAGCCGGGCCAGGGACGGACGGCGACTGCATGTAGGGCTGCCCGCCGCCCTGCTGCTGGTCCCGGAAGAGATGGGCGAAGGCGTCCGGCTCGTGGTTCCCCTCACCGGCCTGGGTGATCAGGTCGTCGACGCCCACGAACTGCGTCGTACGGGGATCGTCCCCGTACGGCAGGCGCTGTGTGGGACCGGCTGGCTCGGGCGCCGGTGGCTGGGCCCATACCCGTGGGTCGGGGGCGTACTGGGGCGTCGGCGGCTGCCCGTACAGCGGCTGCTGCGGCTGGTACCCGTCCGGGGCCGGTGGCGGGTGCGCGGCACGGTCGTAGCGCGCTTCGGTCACCGGATTCACCGGATCCTGCGCGGACAGATCCTGCGCCCGGTAAGCGTCCTGGTCGTAGGCTCCCTGGACAAACGCGTCCGCCGGGGGCTGCCACGGCGCTTGACCGGGCCCGTGCGGCGGCGGGCCCTCGGGGTAGCCCGAGCTGCCCGCGGCGTCCTGCCCGCGGTCACCGTCGTACGGCGCGTTCATGGTTACCCCACCTCATCGTCCCTGGCCACCGGCCACGACATCGCTCAACGGTCCACTTTCTCACCCGTGCCGGACGGGTCGGGGCTCTCCGGTGTGGTGTCCGGTGCCGGGTCACTCGGGTGGTCCGGGTCTTCTTCCCCGGCCTGCGCGGCCTTCCCGGGGGCGGTCGCGGAATCTGCGCTGTCCTCAGCGTCTACGGCAGCGTCCGCGGCCTCGTCCTGCCCCTCGTCCTCCGGGGTGGAGTCGGGGGTGGAGTCCGGGTCCTGCGGGTCCTCCTCGGCCTGCCGAGCGGCCACACGCTTGCGCTGGGTGTACATGCGGAACCCGGCGAGCACCAGCAGCAGGACACCACCCGCGATGACGAGCATCACCGTCGGCGTGATCTCGGTGACGTTCACGTCGAAGGTGACGGCGGGGCCGTAGGCCTGGCCGTCTTCCGTGAAGAGCTGGGCCTCCACAGCGGCCCGGCCGTTGGCGTTGGCCGTTGTGGTGAACTTCACCGACTGGCTGTGCCCACCCGCGATGGTGATCGGCTGCTCCTTGTACGGCGCATCCCCGATCTTCAGCCGGGTCGGCTGCTTCGAGGTGAGGCGCAGCACCAGGTGGCTGACCCCCTGCATGAGGTTGTTCTGCACCGTCACGGGAATCGTGGCACTGCGGCCCGAGAGCTTCGTCTCGGACTTCTCGATCAGCCGGACCCGGTCGGCCAGCACATCGAGGTACGACTCCACACCTTGGCGGAAGGTGGACGCCTCAGTGACTCGCCCACGCCAGGAGGTGGACATGGAGCGGTTTATGGCCCGCCCGAAGGGGGTGACGACCCGGGCGGGGTCGGTGAGGATCACCTTGAGGTTGTCGAGCTTTTCCTGCGTGTCCTCGATCTGCTGGAACGCCGATTGCGGCAGTTGCACCTTGCGCAGCGAGGAGGGGTAGGCGGACGCGCTGGGCACCTTCGTCGTGGCATTCGGGTCCGGCTTGGCCTTGACGGCCGCGGACAGCTCCTCCGACCGTGACCAGCTGCTGTTCTGGAGCGCGGTGAGCGCGTGCGCCATCGACTGGGCTTGCCCGGCGGACGGCATCCGCTGCGGCGCGACCACGATGCTGCGCTGCTTCTGCGGTTCCTCCAGGTTGATCATCAGGCTCTGGGCCAGGAACTTCTGTACGGCGAGCGTGGACTTGCCGGCCGAGGTCATGTCGCCCTCGAACGCGGTCGAGAGTCCGTAATCCGCGACCACCGCCGTGGTACCGGCGCCAATGGGGCGCGCCGCGGTGGGCGTGTAGAACAGGCCGCCCGTCTCCTTGAGACTGTCGCTGCGGGCGATCACCTTGTCGGCGCCCGCGGAAGTGGCGACCTTGATGATCGAAGGATCGATCGCACCGTCCACAGGCCAGGCGAAGTCTGTGGCGGGCTTCACATGGAGAATGATTTCCACGGTGCTCGCGGCGACCTCGGTGGCGTCCTTGAGATGACTCAGGGAGCCGGTGACTTTCCTGCCGTTGTGAGCGAGCGAGGCCAGGTCGGGGTCGGCGAAGGGGAGGGCGACGACCTCCTTGTTCCGCACGGTCTTCTCAAGATCGGAGAGCCATCGCTTGGCGACTGCCTGGTTCTTGCCCGCCGTGACGGAGTCGCCGTCCCCCTTGATGCTGTAACTGCGCGTCATCGCGTCCACGGAGGCGAGCAAGTCCGGGTCGATCACCCAAGTGACATCGAGGTCCTTGCCCAACGACAGGAGCTGGGAGAGGCGGCCGCCGGGAGCGATCTCCTTGGCCAGGTCGTCGTTCTGGAAGACAGGCGTCTGCTCGTGGTTGGGAAGGGTTTCCGAAGCCAGGTGGACCGAGGAGATCAGCGGCCAAAGGTATGCCGTCTTGGTCTTGGTGGTGGCGCCGTCGGATTGCCAGGGCAGGAACGTCCGCTGGATGCCGAGTACCTGCTCGTAGCGCTGCGCGGCGGTCTGGCCGGAGAGTGAGACGCCGAGCTCGTAGACCCCGTCGGAGCCCAGGTCCAGCTCCTTGACGGGCACGGAGATGCTGAAGTCCTGAGCGACGCCCGGGGCGAGCCGGGCGAAGTCATCGACGTACTTGCCGCCGATCTCGGAGCCGTCGACACCCGGTAGGTATCCGGTGCGCCGGGCGGCGTCGTCGATGGACCCGCGACTGGTCAGGTGCGGACCCACCCGCAGGCCCACATGAGCGTCCGTGATCACCTGCTTGCTGTTGTTGGTGACCGTCCCCGAGACGGTGAGCGTGTCGCCGTCGCCCGGCATGCTGGGGCTGAGCGAGTCGACGGAGACGGCGACCGTGCGGGAACCACCGGCCTCCACCGCGGCGCCCTTCTCGGCGGCGTGGGCTGCCGGGCCGGCGGGCAACTGCAGCAGACCGACCAGCAGGGGCGCGCCCGCGAGCAGTGCTCCGGTGCGCCGCAGCCACCGGCGGGCAGGTGAGGGACTCATCCCCTGGAAGTCTGCCGCCTCGGCCACGCGCTCGCCCGTCCCTCGTCGTCAGTGGTCGTCGGAATGTGCGTCCCCGCATCGTAACGATGCGCGCGAAGGGGAAGTGCCGCGGTCCGCACCACAAGATCGAAACCGAAAGCACGACTGTCCTTTATCTCCGCGTATCGAGAGAAAGGTAGACACGGCATGCTTATGAACGTGTACGGAGCGCTTGTGCATTTTTAATGCAGGCGGCCACCCTCGCCCGGGCCACGTACCCTTTTCTGTTGTGCCGAACGCCAACGAAGACAATCCCAGTGCCCTGAGTCAGGTGCAGCACCGCGCGGTGACGGAACTGCTGCGGGTGTCACCTGTCGCTGACGACCTCGCCCGCCGTTTCCGCGACGCAGGCTTCTCGCTCGCCCTGGTCGGCGGCTCGGTGCGGGACGCCCTCCTCGGCCGGCTCGGCAACGACCTGGACTTCACGACCGACGCCCGCCCCGAGGACGTCCTGAAGATCGTGCGGCCGTGGGCGGACGCCACGTGGGAGGTCGGGATCGCCTTCGGGACCGTCGCCGCTCAGAAGGACGCACGCGTCGGGGACGCTGTTCAGCGCTTTCAGATCGAGGTGACGACCTACCGGTCAGAGGCCTACGATCGCACCTCGCGCAAGCCCGAGGTCTCGTACGGCGATTCCATCGAGGAGGACCTGGTCCGTCGCGACTTCACGGTCAACGCGATGGCTGTCACGCTGCCCGAGAAGGAATTCATCGACCCTCACGGTGGGCTCAGTGATCTCGCCGCCCAGGTTCTGCGTACGCCGAGTACCCCCGAGGAATCGTTCTCGGACGACCCACTGCGGATGATGCGAGCTGCACGCTTCGCGGCTCAGCTGGACTTCGAGGTCGCTCCCGAGGTCGTCACGGCCATGAAAGAAATGGCCGGCCGCCTTGAGATCGTGTCCGCTGAGCGTGTGCGGGACGAACTGAACAAGCTGATCCTGTCCGCGCATCCGCGCAAGGGACTGACGCTGCTGGTCGACAGCGGCCTCGCCGACCATGTTCTGCCGGAGCTCCCCGCGCTGCGGCTGGAGCGCGACGAGCATCACCGGCACAAGGACGTCTACGACCACACGCTGATCGTGCTGGAGCAGGCGATGGCGCTGGAGGCCGGCGGCCCCGACCTGACCCTGCGGCTTGCCGCACTGCTGCACGACATCGGCAAGCCGAGGACGCGCCGCTTCGAGAAGGACGGTCGGGTCTCCTTCCACCACCACGAGATGGTGGGCGCCAAGATGACCAAGAAGCGGATGACAGCGCTGAAGTACTCCAACGACATGGTGAAGGACGTCTCACGTCTGGTCGAACTCCATCTGCGCTTCCATGGCTATGGAACGGGTGAGTGGACGGACTCCGCAGTACGTCGTTACGTCCGTGACGCGGGCCCGCTCCTCGACCGCCTCCACAAGCTGACTCGCTCCGACTGCACGACCCGCAACAAGCGCAAGGCGGCGGCGCTCTCCCGCGCGTACGACGGCCTGGAGAAGCGCATCGCCCACCTGAAGGAGCAGGAGGAACTGGACGCGATCCGCCCCGACCTGGACGGCAACGAGATCATGGAGATCCTCGGCGTTCGTCCTGGCCCTGTCGTCGGCCAGGCGTACAAGTTCCTTCTGGAACTTCGCTTGGAACACGGTCCTATTGGGCACGAGGCGGCGGTGGCGGCGCTCAAGGAGTGGTGGACCGAGCAGGGCTCCTAAGACGAAAGCGGGGCGATGTTTCACATGAAACATCGCCCCGGGAACAGCGAAGGGGCGATGTTTCACGTGAAACACCGCCCCTTCGTCATGGGCAGAGCCAGGTGTTACTTGGCTTCCTTCAGGCAAAGCACCACGTCGTGGCCGTTGCCGTACTGGACGTAGGAGATCTGTGCGCCCGTGACGCCCTCACACTTGTCCATGTCCTTGCTGCCGTCGAACTTCTCGACGACCTTGTACTGGGCGTCGCCGGACGAGCAGTCGACCTCCTTGAGCTTGGGATCGGAGTTCGAACCGTCGTTGTGCATACAGGCGCCCACCGACGTGGTCTCCGCGTCATTGCGGTTCAGGTACCAGCCCACGCCGAACTTCAGACCGATGACGATGACGGCGACGACGAGCGTGCCTATGAGACGCACCGCCTTCTTGCCGGAACGCTTGCTCGGCTCGGTCTGCGGTGGTACCGGAGCGGGCGCACCCTGGTTGGGGAACGGCGCATAGGGGGCCTGAGGAGGTACTCCGGGGCCGCCGGCCTGCTGCGGCGGAACTCCCGGCTGGCCGGGTTGCTGCCCCACGGGCACGGTGGGCTGCTGGGCATAGGGATTCTGGCCCTGGGGCGGCGGAGTGGTCACTTTTGGGAGGTCCCCCCTCAAACGGGATGCGCATGGCGCGAAATAAGACGCCCGTAAGCTACCGGCCCGCACTGACAACTCTGAAGCTCCCTGAGACTCCGTATCACTGATGTGACACTTACTGGCGCTCGAAGCGGGACATAGCCGCAGCAATCGCTGCGTAGATGACGGCGACCGCGATGACCAACGGAGTTGAGCGCCCGTCAGGAGGCAGCATCAGGGCGGCGACCCCGGCCGCGCCGACGAATGCGACGTTGAAGAGTACGTCGTAGACCGAGAAGATCCGGCCGCGGAAACCGTCGTCGACCGCGGACTGGACGATCGTGTCCGTGGAGATCTTCGCGCCCTGTGTGATCAGTCCCAGCACGAATGCTGCGACCAGCATGGGAGCGGTGGCGAACGGCAGTCCGAGGGCGGGCTCCAGGACCGCGGCGACGGCGGCGCACACAGCGATCCAGCGAATGGGACCGAGCCGCCCCACTGCCCACGGGGTCACCACGGCCGCGGCGAAGAAGCCGGCACCGGAGATCCCCAACGCCAGCCCCAGCAGAGCGAGGCCCTGACTCGGGGTGGAGGACAGTGCGTACCGGCACAGCATGAGCACCAGAACCAGCAGCGCGCCGTAGCAGAACCGCATCAGCGTCATTGCGGTGAGCGCCCAGGCGGCCTCCCGTCGCGGAGGCTCCGCGAGATGCCGTATGCCCGCCACCAGGTCGCGCGTGGTGCCGATGAGGGCCGTACCCAGCCGCGGTGGCGCAGCCCCCGGATCGGGACCCAGCAGTTGCGGTGCCAGGCTCAGCGACATGAGGGCCGCGCCGAGATACAAGACCGCGCCCAGCAGCACCACCGGCGCGTCGGAGTCCGCGGCAACCAGGCGCACAGCGAAGGCGAGCCCGCCGCCCGCGGACGCGGCGAGCGTACCGGCCGTCGGGGAGAGCGAGTTGGCCATCACCAGACGTTCGCTGTCGACGACCCGGGGCAGCGCCGCAGACAGTCCCGCGAGGACGAAACGGTTGACCGCGGTGACGCACAGCGCGGAGACGTAGAAGAGCCAGTTCGGGACATGGCTCACCATCAGGACGGCCGTCGCGCAGGCCAGCAGGGTGCGCAGCAGGTTGCCGTAGAGAAAGACCTGACGGCGCCGCCAGCGATCCAGCAGTACGCCCGCGAAGGGACCGATGAGGGAGTACGGCAGGAGCAGCACGGCCATCGCGGAGGCGATGGCCGTGGCCGAGGTCTCCTTCTCCGGTGAGAAGACGACGTATGTGGCGAGTGCGACCTGGTAGACGCCGTCGGCCCCCTGGGACAGCAGCCGTACGGTGAGTAGGCGTCTGAAGCCCCGGAAGCGCAGGAGGACGCGCAGATCACGCACGACGGACATGGGGCACAGCCTCACATACGCGTGGGGTCCCCGGGCGCACGGCCCGGGGACCCGTCAGGACCAGGGAACGATGGTCCTAGCGCTCGACCTCACCGCTGATGAACTTCTCGACGTTCTCACGGGCCTCGTCGTCGAAGTACTGGACCGGCGGGGACTTCATGAAGTAGGACGACGCCGACAGGATCGGGCCGCCGATGCCGCGGTCCTTGGCGATCTTCGCGGCGCGCAGGGCGTCGATGATGACGCCCGCGGAGTTCGGGGAGTCCCAGACCTCGAGCTTGTACTCCAGGTTCAGCGGGACGTCACCGAAGGCGCGACCCTCGAGGCGAACGTAGGCCCACTTGCGGTCGTCCAGCCAGGCCACGTAGTCGGACGGGCCGATGTGGACGTTCTTCTCGCCGAGGTCCCGGTCGGGGATCTGGGAGGTGACGGCCTGCGTCTTGGAGATCTTCTTGGACTCCAGGCGCTCACGCTCGAGCATGTTCTTGAAGTCCATGTTGCCGCCGACGTTCAGCTGCATCGTGCGGTCCAGGATGACACCCCGGTCCTCGAACAGCTTCGCCATGACGCGGTGCGTGATGGTGGCGCCGACCTGCGACTTGATGTCGTCACCGACGATCGGGACGCCCGCCTCGGTGAACTTGTCGGCCCACTCCTTGGTGCCGGCGATGAAGACCGGAAGGGCGTTGACGAAGGCGACCTTGGCGTCGATGGCGCACTGGGCGTAGAACTTCGCCGCGTCCTCGGAGCCGACGGGCAGGTAGCAGACGAGGACGTCGACCTGCTTGTCCTTCAGGACCTGGACGACATCGACCGGGGCCTCGGCGGACTCCTCAATGGTTTCGCGGTAGTACTTACCGAGACCGTCGAGGGTGTGGCCGCGCTGGACCGTCACGCCGGTGGACGGGACGTCGCAGATCTTGATGGTGTTGTTCTCCGAGGCGCCGATGGCGTCGGCCAGGTCGAGTCCGACCTTCTTGGCGTCCACGTCGAAGGCGGCGACGAACTCGACGTCACGGACGTGGTAGTCGCCGAACTGGACGTGCATCAGGCCCGGGACCTTGGACGCCGGGTCGGCGTCCTTGTAGTACTCGACTCCCTGCACCAGCGATGCGGCGCAGTTGCCCACGCCGACGATGGCTACGCGAACCGAACCCATTCCGGTTGCTCCCTGTGTGTGCGAGGTGAAGCCCCGACTGGACCTCACGCGGTGGTGTCGTCGGACGGATCCGGCCGGGTGCTGTCCCGGTGCCGGGGCAGGCCGCCCGTCTCTCCAGATGTGCTGTTTCGAGCGGAGTCGTCGGCGGCGGAACCCCTGAGGTCCCGACCGGCCCGCTCGCTCTCGATGAGCTCGTTCAGCCAGCGCACTTCGCGCTCCACGGACTCCATCCCGTGGCGCTGGAGCTCGAGGGTGTAGTCATCGAGGCGCTCCCGGGTGCGTGCCAGAGAGGCGCGCATCTTCTCCAGGCGTTCCTCCAGCCGACTACGGCGGCCCTCCAGTACGCGCATGCGCACGTCGCGGGAGGTCTGTCCGAAGAAGGCGAAGCGAGCAGCGAAGTGCTCGTCCTCATACGCGTCAGGACCTGTCTGTGAGAGCAGCTCCTCGAAGCGTTCCTTACCTTCCGCCGTCAACCGGTAGACGATTTTGGCGCGGCGCCCCGTGAGTGGGGCAGCGAGGGCGTCCTCGGTGGTGTTGCCCGACTCCTCGATCAACCAGCCGTTGGCGACCAGCGTCTTGAGGCACGGGTAGAGCGTCCCGTAGCTGAACGCGCGGAAAACACCCAGCGATGTATTGAGTCGTTTGCGCAGTTCGTAGCCGTGCATCGGGGACTCACGGAGCAGGCCGAGGACGGCGAACTCAAGGATCCCGGAACGCCGGTTCATGTGCGCCTCCTTCCTGCTGCTGTCTCGTCCTCACGGTCTTTATGTCGAGCTGATGTATCGACTCGATACATCAAGACGATAGAGCGCGTCTCCGGGTGCGACAAGAGGGAACACGGTGAACGGGGTCACATCACTGATTCGTAGGAAGCAAGTTGCCCTTTTTAAGGTGAAGTTCGGATCTAGGTGCGCTTTGACGGTGCGTAGTCTGTGCGCCATGCACACCACCGGGAACCGGAGTGGCGCCTGGGAACGTCCTCGTCCCCGGTGCAGTACGGGTGAATGCGGATGCGACCGCATCCGTACGTCGGGGGGACCGGAAGCCAGCCGCCGTTTCCAGGCGCGCGAGGATGCGCCTGCCCGAGGAGTAATCGTTCGATGAGCGAGCACCGTCGCAAACCGCCACAGCCGCAGGGAGGCGGACGTGCCGCGGCCCGACGCGGACAGTCGACATCCCCCGGTCGCCGTGCGGCACCGCGAGGCGACACTGGGTCACCTGCCGATTCCTACGGAGCCGGAGGTGAGGACCGCCCGTACGGTGGCCGTGCCGAGGCCCGGCGGGCGGCACAGAGAAATGGAGGCGGCCGGCGCAGGGCGCCCGACGGCGCGGGGCGCGGTCGCGGGCAGGGCAGAGGGCGAGGCGCCCCTCCCGCCAAGAAGCGCTTCATCGACTACCCGCGTGCGGGCAAGTACGGAGTCGGACGCTGGTTGCCCTCCTGGAAGCTGGTGACGGCGCTGTTCGTCGGCTTCATAGGAAGTCTCGTGGCGGTTGCGGGCATCGGGTACGCCATGGTGAACGTCCCGGACCTCGCCAAGACCGCGACCGCGCAGAACAACGTCTACTACTGGTCCGACGGCTCCCAGATGGTCGCTACCGGTAGTGAGTTCAACCGCCAGATCATCAACTACTCCCAGATCCCCAAGGACATGCGATACGCCGTCATCTCGCAGGAGAACAAGACCTTCGAGACCGACAGCGGTATCGACCCCAAGGGCATCGCGCGGGCCTTCTTCAACATGGCCACGGGCGGTCAGACACAGGGTGGTTCCACCATCACCCAGCAGTACGTCAAGAACGCGATGCTGGACGACCGGTCGCAGACGATCTCGCGGAAGTTCAAGGAGATCTTCGTCTCGATCAAGGTCAGCTCCAAGGTCTCCAAGGAAAAGATCATGGAGGGCTACCTGAACTCCGCACCCTATGGCCGCGGGGCCTACGGCCTCCAGGCGGCCGCGCACGCGTATTTCGACAAGGACGCCACTGACCTCAACCCGGGCGAGTGCGCCTTCCTGGCAGCGATGCTCAAGGGCGCCGTGTTCTACGACCCGGCGGGTGCGACGTCCGTCAACGCCGCCGCCACACCGGAAGACAACCAGCGGCGAGCCCTGCGGCAGATGCAGGACACTCTCAACAAGATGGTCGAGTACGGCCATCTGAGCACCCAGGTGCGGGAGAAGTACACCACCCTGCCCAAGACCAAGAGCCCGCGGTCGAACGGCCGGCTGAGCGGCCAGGTCGGCTATCTCGTCGACCTCGCCAAGGGGTACCTGATCCACAACACGAATATCACCGACCTCGATCTGCAACGGGGTGGGTACTCGATCTACACGACCTTCGACAAGAAGAAGGTCAACGCGCTCGAGGCCGCGGTCAAGAAGGTCCGGAAGGCCAACATCAAGCCCAAGGAAGATCCGGAGCACGACACACACGTCCAGTTCGGCGGGGCCTCGGTGGACACGAAGACGGGTGCCATCAAGGCCATCTACGGCGGTGAGGACGCCACCAAGCACTTCAACAACAACGCCGACGTGACCGGCGCCCAGGTCGGTTCGACGTTCAAGCCGTTCGTGCTCGCGGCGGCGATGAACTGGGGTGTCCGTAACCCCGATCTCGAGGCGGACCAGTCGCTGGAAGAGCGCACCATCGTCTCCCCCAAGAGTCTGTACAGCGGCAAGAACAGGCTCAAGATCAAGCTGTACAACGGGGACGTCTGGAAGAACGAGAAGGGCAAGGAGTGGCTGCAGCCCAATGACGGCAATGCGTCGGTGGGCTCTCCGCCGGACTACCAGATCGACCTCCGTGAGGCGATGAGGGAGTCCGTGAACTCCGCCTTTGTGCAACTGGGCATGGACGTCGGTCTGGACAAGGTCAAGGAAGCGGCGACCCTGGCTGGTCTGAAGGACGAACAGCTGGAAGGTGCCAGCTTCCCGGCGTTCTCCATCGGTATCTCCGACCCCAGCGCGATCCGCATGGCCGGCGCGTACGCCACCTTCGCGAACAGCGGCAAGCAGAACGAGCCGTACTCCGTCGAGAAGGTCACCAGCAAGGACGGGACGGTCTTCATGCACAAGGCCAAGCCCAAGCAGGCCTTCTCCTCGCTGGTCGCCGACAACGTCACGGACATTCTGAAGACCGTGGTCGAGGAGGGCACGGGTAAAAACGCCCGGCTGCCCGGCCGTGACGTGGCCGGCAAGACCGGTACCACCGACGGAAACAAGTCCGCGTGGTTCGTTGGCTACACCCGGCAGCTGTCCACCTCGGTCGGCATGTTTCGGCTGGACGACAACGAGAACAACAAGAAGCGCAAGTTCCTGTCGATGTTCGGAACGGGCGGCCAGAAGAAGATTCACGGTGCCTCGTTCCCGTCCGAGATCTGGCACGACTACATGGCCGGGGCGATGCAGGGCATGCCGGTGGAGGCGTTCCCGGCCCCGCAGCCCATCGGTGAAATCGTCAACGCCCGGCCCACGCCGACGCCGACTCCGTCGGCCACCGAGACCCAGGAGGCGAGCCCGACACCGAGCCCGACGCCGACCGAGACGCTCACCTCGCCCACGCCCACGCCTACGCCGACGCCGAGTGACACCTGCGGTTACTTCGGCTGGAACTGCGGCAACGACAACGGCGGAGCCGGTGGTAACGGCGGACCCGGTGGGGCTGGCGGACCGGGTGGGCCTGGTGGACCCGGCGGTGTGACCCCCACTCCCACTGAGACGGCCGACCAGGGAGGCACTCGGGGCAATGGCAATGGCAACGGCAACGGCAACGGCAACGGCACTGGAGGGATCTTCCCGGGTGGCGGGTAGCCATCACTGAGCGTGTTTCACGTGAAACAATCCGTTTCACGTGAAACATCGGCCGTAGAGGGGCCGTCATACCGACCAGGTATGGCGGCCCTCGGTGTTTCCCAGGGCGGATGCGGCAGGATGAGCCTCATGTCCAGTGCAGAGACGACGCGAGCGAGCGCGCACGACCCCGATTCCGTGCGGCCGACCAGAGAGGACGAGGTTGCAGCGGCTGGCAGCGAGCTGATCGGCGGCCCCATCGGGCGACGGGCACTGCTCGGCACGTCCTGGTGGACTCCTGTGCGGATCGTGGCGCTCGTCGCGATCGGCATGTTCGCCCTCGGGATGGTCCAGAAGCTGCCCTGCTACGACAGCGGCTGGTTCTTCGGCGCCGGCTCGCAGTACACGCACGCTTGCTACTCGGACATCCCGCACCTCTACCAGGGGCGCGGTTTCGCCGACGGGCTCGTGCCCTACTTCGACAAGCTCCCCGGCGACATGGACTACCTCGAGTACCCGGTGCTCACCGGTGTGTTCATGGAGGTCGCCTCCTGGCTCACCCCGGGCAGCGGTGCCCTCCAAGGCCGTGAACAGACGTACTGGATGGTCAATGCCGGGATGCTCATGGTGTGTACCGCGGTCATCGCCGTGTGCACCGCGCGCACTCACCGTCGGCGCCCCTGGGACGGCCTTCTGGCCGCCCTCGCACCCGCCTTCGCGTTGACGGCCACCATCAACTGGGACCTGCTCGCTGTGGCCCTGCTGGCCGCCGCGATGCTGATGTGGTCGCGCGGCCGGGCTCTCGCCTTCGGCGTTCTGGTCGGGCTTGCCACAGCTGCCAAGTTCTATCCGTTCCTGGTGCTCGGACCGCTCCTCGTACTGTGCTGGCGAGCAGGCAAATGGCGGGAGTACGGGATCGCCTTGCTGGGCGCCGCGGGCGCATGGCTCGCCGTCAACCTGCCGGTGATGTTGCTCGCCCCCGAGGGCTGGGCGAAGTTCTACGGCTTCAGCAGGGAGCGGGGGGTCGACTTCGGCTCGGTCTTCCTGTTCGTCTCGCGCTGGTTCGACGTCGAGATCACCTCGGACACGGCCAATACCTGCGCAATGATCATGATGGTGGGGGTCTGCGTCGGTATCGCCGGGCTCACACTGACCGCGCCGCGCCGCCCGCGCTTCGCGCAGCTCGCGTTCCTGATCGTCGCGGCGTTCATCCTCACCAACAAGGTCTACTCGCCGCAGTACGTGCTGTGGCTGGTTCCCCTGGCCGCGCTCGCTCGGCCGCGCTGGCGGGACTTCCTGGTCTGGCAGGCCTGCGAGGTGGCGTACTTCCTGGGGATCTGGATGTACCTCGCGTACACGACCAGCGGAGACGCCCACAAGGGCCTGCCGACAGACGGGTACCAAGTCGCCATCGCCATCCATCTGGTGGGGACGCTCTACCTGTGCGCCGTCGTCGTACGCGACATCGTCATGCCAGAACGGGACCCGGTGCGCCGGGCCGGTGACGACGACCCGTCCGGCGGGGTGCTGGACGGCGCGCCGGACGCCTTCGTCCTGGGGGTGGCCGCTCATCCGCCGCGGCACGCGGCACACGTCGACGGGCCGCAGGTGGACTGGGGTAGCCGAAGCACGGAGCCCACGGGGAACAGTTCGCTCTGAGCGAACGGAGCAAGAGGGGGGCTGCACAAAGGCCGTACACAGGTGCTGTGTACGGCCTTTGTGTTCCGCCCAGGCTCAGCAGTCGACGAGCCGGTCGAACTGCGTGGTGGTGTGACGCAGATGGGCCACCAGTTCGTCGCCGACCTTCGGCTCGGTGGCCTCCGCCGGGACGAAGAGGATCGAGACCTGCATGTGCGGGGGCTCAGCGAACCAGCGTTGCTTGCCCGCCCAGACGAACGGCGAGAGGTTCCGGTTCACCGTTGCGAGGCCGGCCCGCGCGACACCCTTGGCGCGCGGCATGACACCGTGCAGGGCTTTGGGTGCCTCCAAGCCCACGCCGTGCGACGTTCCGCCCGCCACGACGACCAGGAACCCGTCGGAAGCCGCCTTCTGTTGCCGGTAGCCGAAACGGTCACCCTTAGAGACGCGGGTGACGTCCAGGACAGCACCGCGGTACTCGGTGGCTTCGTGGTCCCCCAGCCACAACCGGGTGCCGATGCGGGCGCGGAAGCGGGTCTGCGGGAACTGTTGCTGGAGCCGGGCCAGTTCCTCGGCCTTGAGGTGGCTGACGAACATCGTGTGCAGCGGCAGCCGGGCCGCGCGCAGCCGGTCCATCCAGCCGATGACCTCCTCGACGGCGTCGGAGCCGTCGGTGCGGTCCAGCGGCAGGTGGATGGCGAAGCCCTCGAGGCGGACGTTCTCTATGGCGGCGTGCAGCTGTGCCAGTTCCTGCTCGCTCACGCCGTGCCGCTTCATCGAGGACATCACCTCGATGACCACCCGGGCGCCCACGAGACCGTAGACACCGTCGATGGACGACACCGAGCGGATGACGCGGTCGGGCAGCGGCACTGGTTCCTCGCCCCGGCGGAACGGCGTCAGCACCAGCAGGTCGCCGCTGAACCAGTCCTTGATGCGGGCCGCCTCGTACGTCGTGCCCACGGCGAGGACATCCGCGCCCAGACGCGTGGCCTCCTCCGCCAGCCGCTCGTGGCCGAAGCCGTAGCCATTGCCCTTGCAGACCGGGACGAGTCCCGGGAACTGCTCCTGCACGTGCTTGTGGTGTGCCCGCCAGCGCGCGGTGTCGACGTAGAGCGTGAGCGCCATGGCCGGTCCCGGAACCTTTCTTGTGGCTGCGGTGTATCAGAGGTCTGAGAGGAAATTGTGACGGATCCGTCGGGCCGGCGGAGCGGTACCGGGCTGCCTGACGGGCCTGGCACGGGGCTCCGGCGGGTCAGCGACGGGACATGTAGATGTCGAGCGCCTTGTGGAGCAACTTGTTGAGCGGGAAGTCCCACTCGCCGAGGTACTCGGCGGCCTGCCCGCCCGTGCCCACCTTGAACTGGATCAGACCGAAGAGGTGGTCGGTCTCGTCCAGCGAGTCGGAGATGCCGCGCAGGTCGTAGACGGTGGCGCCGAGCGCGTAGGCGTCGCGCAACATCCGCCACTGCATGGCGTTCGAGGGCCGCACCTCGCGGCCGATGTTGTCTGATGCGCCGTAGGAGTACCAGACGTGTCCGCCGACGATCAGCATGGTCGCCGCCGACAGGTTCACTCCGTTGTGCCGGGCGAAGTAGAGGCGCATGCGGTTGGGGTCCTCGTTGTTGAGGGCCGACCACATGCGCTGGAAGTACGACAGCGGGCGGGGGCGGAAGTGGTCGCGCACAGCCGTGATCTCGTACAGTCGCTGCCATTCCGCGAGGTCGTGGTAACCGCCCTGGACCACCTCTACACCGGCCTTCTCGGCCTTCTTGATGTTGCGGCGCCACAACTGGTTGAAGTTCTTGTGGACCTCTTCCAGGGAGCGGTTGGCGAGCGGCACCTGGTAGACGTAGCGGGGCTGTACGTCGCCGAAGCCGGCGCCGCCGTCCTCCCCCTGCTGCCAGCCCATGCGACGCAGCTTGTCGGCGACCTCGAAGGCGCGCGGCTCGATGACGTCCGCTTCGATGTCGCGCAGGCGCTTCACGTCCGGGTTCTGGATGCCCTGCTTGATGGAGGCGGCCTCCCAGCGCCGGATGATCACCGGCGGGCCCATCTTCACGGAGAAGGCGCCCTGCTGCTTGAGGTGCGCGAGCATGGGCTGGATCCAGTCGTCCAGGTTCGGCGCGAACCAGTTGATGACCGGGCCCTCGGGGAGGTAGGCGAGATAGCGCTTGATCTTGGGCAACTGGCGGTAGAGCACCAGTCCGACGCCCACCAGTTCGCCGTTCTTGTCGAACCAGCCGAGGTTCTCGGAGCGCCACTCCGCCTTGACGTCTGCCCAGGCCGGAACCTGCATGTGGCTCGCCGCAGGCAGGCTCTGGATGTACGCCAGATGCTGCTCGCGGCTGATCGTCCTCAGGGTCAGGCTCATTCGGGGCGCTCCTCGGGCTGGTGTGTCCCCATGGGTACAGGGGCTCCGGCTCTCGCGCCGAAGCCTACTGCGCCCTGCGAGCGCCCCGTCTGGCCGTATGGAACCTGCGTGCCCGTCAGGCCGTCCGGCGGACCCCTGGGCCGACCGGCGACCTCACGAGTCAGCCCCCGATGATCCCTCCGAAGAGGCCGCCGTCGGCCATACCGAGGAAGAAGCCGATGGCGGAGGCCCCGATCCCCAGGATCAATCCGAAGCGCTCACGAGTCGTGGCGGAGACGAGTTGTCCGTACGCGCCGGTGAGGATCCCCACCAGGCCGGTCCAGGAGCTGACCAGATGCAGGCCGCCGATCATCGCCGTAACGAAGGCCGTTCCCCCCAGCACCAGGGTCACCACGAGCAGGGTTGTCTGGAGGGGATGGGCCTTGCCGTCCGTGGCGAAGAGAGAGCCGGTGGTGTTGGGTCGCAATACCTGTGCCATAGGCACCTCCTGCGGAAGGCGGCGCATCGTAGCGCCGTACACACCCGATGTGTACAGATTGACGGGCCTCACGGCCGGATTTCAACCGGAAGCTCGTGTGCGGGTACTCTGTACCGTCTGCACCGGTGTCTGCCCAGGCTGAGCCGGGGAAACCGCCGACTGGCCTTCGATTGTCAGTGGCGGCCGATACCGTTGCGTACGCATCACAACCCTCCTGCCACGGAACGACCGTGGCCGCTGAGTCCAAAGGAGGTGGGTTCCACATGCGTCACTACGAGGTGATGGTCATCCTCGACCCCGATCTCGAGGAGCGCGCTGTCTCCCCGCTGATCGAGAACTTCCTTTCTGTCGTCCGTGACGGTGGCGGAAAGGTCGAGAAGGTCGACACCTGGGGCCGTCGTCGTCTCTCGTACGAGATCAAGAAGAAGCCCGAGGGCATCTACTCGGTCATCGACCTGCAGGCCGAGCCTGCGGTCGTCAAGGAGCTCGACCGCCAGATGAACCTGAACGAGTCGGTCCTCCGGACCAAGGTCCTCCGCCCCGAGACCCACTGAGCCCTCCGCTCAGCGGATCACGGGATTCGAGTAGCAGCACAAGCAGCCAGCAGCAAACCCGCCGAGAGGTTCCCCCATGGCAGGCGAGACCGTCATCACGGTCGTCGGCAATCTTGTCGACGACCCCGAGCTGCGCTTCACCCCGTCCGGTGCGGCGGTCGCGAAGTTCCGCGTCGCGTCCACTCCCCGCACCTTCGACCGCCAGACGAACGAGTGGAAGGACGGCGAGAGCCTCTTCCTGACCTGCTCGGTCTGGCGTCAGGCGGCGGAGAACGTCGCCGAGTCGCTCCAGCGAGGCATGCGCGTCATCGTGCAGGGCCGGCTGAAGCAGCGGTCCTATGAGGACCGGGAGGGCGTCAAGCGCACGGTCTTCGAGCTCGACGTCGACGAGGTCGGCGCGAGCCTGCGCAACGCCACGGCCAAGGTCACCAAGACCTCCGGCCGCGGTGGCCAGGGCGGTTACGGCGGCGGTGGCGGTGGCGGCCAGCAGGGCGGCGGCTGGGGCGGTGGCCCCGGTGGCGGCCAGCAGGGCGGCGGCGCTCCGGCCGACGACCCGTGGGCGACCGGCGCTCCGGCCGGCGGCCAGGGCGGTGGCGGCTGGGGCGGCGGCTCCGGCTCCGGCGGTGGCGGCGGCTACTCGGACGAGCCCCCCTTCTAGACCTTTGGGCCGGGCCTTGAGTCCGGACCGGGTCAAGGGCGGGTTGCATCCCAAACTTCTTGATCACACAGGAGAAACACCATGGCGAAGCCGCCTGTGCGCAAGCCGAAGAAGAAGGTCTGCGCTTTCTGCAAGGACAAGGTCACGTACGTGGACTACAAGGACACGAACATGCTGCGGAAGTTCATTTCCGACCGCGGCAAGATCCGTGCCCGCCGCGTGACCGGCAACTGCACGCAGCACCAGCGTGACGTCGCCACGGCCGTCAAGAACAGCCGTGAGATGGCGCTGCTGCCCTACACGTCCACCGCGCGCTAAGGGAAGGGTGACCGACTCATGAAGATCATCCTCACCCACGAGGTTTCCGGCCTCGGTGCCGCGGGCGACGTCGTCGACGTCAAGGACGGTTACGCTCGCAACTACCTGATCCCGCGGAAGTTCGCTATCCGCTGGACCAAGGGCGGCGAGAAGGACGTCGAGCAGATCCGTCGGGCTCGCAAGATCCACGAGATCCAGACCATCGAGCAGGCCAACCAGGTCAAGGCCCAGCTCGAGGGCGTGAAGGTCCGTCTGGCTGTCCGCTCCGGCGACGCCGGCCGTCTCTTCGGTTCCGTCACCCCGGCCGACATCGCCTCGGCGATCAAGGCCTCCGGTGGCCCCGAGGTCGACAAGCGCCGCATCGAGCTGGGCGCGCCGATCAAGACGCTGGGCTCTCACGAGACGTCCGTGCGTCTGCACCCCGAGGTTGCCGCCAAGGTCAACATCGAGGTCATCGCGGCCTGATGCCGCGCTCGGCTTGAGCAGCTGAGAGAAGGGCCGCACCCAGGGGTGCGGCCCTTCTTTGTCGCTGGAGGCAGTCATGCCTGCTGATGCACGCGCCCTGGTGTTTCACGTGAAACACCACGGAGGGGAGGCGAGATCGTCGGCTCGGTCAGCGCGTCGCGCCCGTCACGACCCAACGGCCCGAGCGGGTGCGCAGCCACAGCGTGAGCATCCGTACGGTCATCATCAGCGTCATCGCTGCCCAGACGGCGGTCAGCCCGCCGCCGAGAACCGGAACGAGCAGGGCCACGGGAGCGAAGACCGCCAGTGTCAGCACCATCGCCCAGGCCAGGTACGATCCGTCCCCGGCTCCCATCAAGACCCCGTCCAGCACGAAGACGATGCCGCAGATGGGCTGCCCGAGAGCCACGAGCACCAGCGCGGGCAGGGCCGCACGGTGGACGGTCGTGTCACCGGTGAACAGCGGCAGGAACAGTGGGCGGGTCATGAGGACCAGCAGTCCGAGCACGACTCCAGCGACGAAGCCCCACTGCACCATGCGGTGACACGCCGCGCGGGCGCCCCGCGGGTCGTCCGCACCGAGATAGCGCCCGATGATGGCCTGCCCGGCGATGGCAATCGCGTCCAGGGCGAAGGCGAGCAGGTTCCACAGCGACAGGATGATCTGGTGCGCGGCGATGTCCGCGTCCCCGAGCCGAGCGGCGACAGCGGTGGCGATCACCAGGATCGCTCGAAGCGAGAGCGTACGGACCAGCAGCGGTGCTCCCGCCTGTGCACAGGCCCGTATCCCGGCCGTGTCCGGCCGCAGCGACGCACCGTGGCGGCGGGCACCACGGACGACGACGTACAGGTACACGGCGGCCATGCCGCACTGGGCGATGACGGTGCCCCAGGCGGAGCCGGCGATGCCCAGGCCGGCGCCGTAGACGAGGCCTGCGTTGAGGGCACCGTTCGCCACGAAGCCCGCGACGGCGACGTACAGCGGCGTTCTCGTGTCCTGCAGGCCGCGCAGGAGACCCGTGGCAGCGAGGACGACGAGCATCGCGGGGATGCCGAGTGCCGAGATCCGCAGATACGTCGTCGCATACGAGGCAGCGGACTGTGAGGCGCCGAAGAGGTCCACGATTTCGGGGGCCATGGGCAGGACGACGGCGATGACCATCGCTCCGAGCAGCAGCGCCAGCCAGACACCGTCCATGCCCTGGCGGATGGCGGCCCGTAGATCGCCCGCGCCGACCCTGCGCGCGACTGCGGCCGTGGTGGCGTACGCCAGGAAGACGAAGACGCTTACGGCGGTGGTCAGGAGCGCCGAGGCGACGGCGAGACCGGCCAGTTGCGCGGTGCCGAGATGGCCGACGATCGCACTGTCGGCTATCAGGAAGAGGGGCTCTGCGACGAGTGCGCCGAAGGCCGGAACGGCCAGTGCGACGATCTCCCGGTCATGTCGGCGTCGGATGGCGCGGGGTGTCGCGGGAGCCTGGGTCATGACCGCCAAGATAGCCGTCCACAGGTAAGAGATGCAAGCAGTGAGTGCCCCTTACTCTGGCTCAGTAGGGGCGCGGCGCTGTGTACCGTTCGCGAAGATCTTGACCCGGCTGGGGAAGTTTTTCTTCTGCACAGCCAGTGGACGGGAAAAGAGCAGGTCAGAGTCGATCGAGCGAGGTGGCTGAGGGCTTGTTCACAGGACTGTCCACCGTGTCGTGCACAGGTTTTGTGGAGTTGTCCACAGTGTAGGGGCCGTCGTCCACATGCCCTGTGGATAACCAGATTGGCTGACGGTGCCGACAGGCCTAACGTGGTCCGGCGCCCGCTCCGCGTGCGTCCTTGCGGAACGCGCGAAATCGACGCGTCTGAAACGGAGCTGGGGTTCTCAGTTTGTCAGTGCCGTGCCCTAGAAACGAGGTGCACGGCGAAGTCCGCGCGGCGGACGGGAGGAGGCGGCCCGGTGAGCATTTCCGAGCCCTTGGACGATCCGTGGGCCGACAGCGGTCCCACTGATCGTGTGCCCGCCTCCCGTCGGCGGCACGATGGCGGCCGGAGCCGCGACGAGCAGCACGACCGCGGCCGGGACAGCGAGTCATGGGACGGGGCGGGTTCCTCCTTCGAGCGAGTCCCGCCGCAGGACCTGGACGCCGAGCAGTCCGTGCTCGGTGGCATGCTCCTGTCCAAAGACGCGATCGCCGATGTCGTGGAGATCCTCAAGGGCCGTGACTTCTACCGGCCTGCGCACGAGACGATCTACCAGGCGATCCTCGACCTGTATGCGAAGGGCGAGCCGGCCGACCCCATCACGGTTGCCGCCGAGCTGACCAAGCGTGGCGAGATCACAAAGGTCGGCGGAGCCTCGTATCTGCACACCCTCGTGCAGACGGTCCCGACCGCGGCGAACGCCGAGTACTACGCACAGATCGTGCACGAGCGTGCGGTGCTGCGCCGCCTGGTCGAGGCAGGAACGCGCATCACCCAGATGGGGTATGCCGCCGATGGTGACATTGACGAGATCGTCAACGGCGCCCAGGCTGAGATCTTCGCGGTCACCGAACAGCGCACGGCCGAGGACTATCTGCCGCTCAGCGAGATCATGGAGGGGGCGCTCGACGAGATCGAGGCGATCGGCTCGCGGTCGGGGGAGATGACCGGTGTGCCGACCGGCTTCACCGATCTCGACCAGCTCACCAACGGTCTGCATCCCGGCCAGATGATCATCATCGCGGCCCGCCCCGCCATGGGTAAGTCGACGCTGGCCCTGGACTTCGCACGGGCGGCCTCCATCAAGCACAACCTGCCGAGTGTGATCTTCTCGCTTGAAATGGGCCGCAACGAGATCGCGATGCGCTTGCTGTCCGCCGAGGCGCGGGTAGCCCTGCACCACATGCGGTCCGGCACGATGACGGACGAGGACTGGACCCGGCTCGCGCGCCGCATGCCAGACGTGTCGGCCGCTCCGCTCTACATCGACGACTCGCCTAACCTGTCGATGATGGAGATCCGCGCCAAGTGCCGCCGTCTCAAACAGCGCAACGACCTGAAGCTGGTCGTCATCGACTATCTGCAGCTGATGCAGTCGGGCTCGAAGCGGTCCGAGAGTCGACAGCAGGAAGTCTCCGAGATGTCCCGGAACCTCAAGCTGCTCGCCAAGGAGCTGGAGCTGCCAGTGATCGCGCTTTCGCAGCTCAACCGAGGACCCGAACAGCGCACGGACAAGAAGCCCATGGTGTCCGATCTGCGTGAGTCCGGTTCGATCGAGCAGGACGCCGACATGGTGATCCTGCTGCACCGCGAGGATGCGTACGAGAAGGAGTCGCCGCGCGCGGGCGAGGCGGACATCATCGTCGGCAAGCACCGAAACGGTCCGACGGCGACGATCACGGTCGCCTTCCAGGGCCACTACTCCCGCTTCGTGGACATGGCACAGACCTGACCGGAGTCGCTGTAGCGTCTCCGCTCTGCGACATCGGGCACCGGCGCGGCGGGCCGTTGCGAAGTCAGCGCCGGAACAGCCTCCAGAAGGCGAGGGCCGTCTCCGGTGCGGACACCGGGGCGTTCTGCGTGATCCAGGTGGCGATCACGCCGATCAAGGCGCCGGCCAGATAGGCGGCATGCACCTCGTCCGGTACGTCATCGAATCCGGCGGGACAGCGCCCTTCGCGGAACGAGGCGACGAGTTCCGTGGTCAGCCGTTCCCGCATGCGTGCGGCGAACAGAGCGCTTCCCTGGGCGCCCAGCATGCGTCTGTACAGAGCCGCATTGTCGAGGACGTGCTCGAACAGGTCGTTCAGCGGCTGGGGCACGACATCGCGAGGCGCGTCGAGAGGACACAGAGCTGCCGTACGCGTCACATGCGCCATCGCGTCTTCCATGGCATCCGTCACAAGTGCGTTCACGTCGGGGAAGTGCTGATAGACGGTGGCTCGGTTCACGCCGGCGTGCTTGGCGACCTCCGACATGGTGATAACGGCGGGATCCTTGGCCGCGGCGAGCTCAAGGATCGCGGTCCGCAGCTGGGCCCGACTGCGCTGGGCGCGGGGATCGTCCAGGTTCATGACCTCACACTAACCGACAGTTGTCGATTTACTAATCAACAGTTGTTGATTAAGGTTTCGTTCATGCGAATCGAGATCTGGGCAGACGTGGTCTGCGCATGGGCATACCTCGGCAAGCGGCGTCTGGAGAAGGCGCTGGCCAGTACGGCACTCGCCGATGCCGGGGCTGAGGTGGTCTGGCGTCCGTTCCGCATCGACCCGACCACGCCGGACAAGGCGACTCCCATCGAGGAGGCATATCGCGATCCGCTGGTGGACGCCGCGTTGCAGCAGTGCTCGCCGGGGCTGTCTCCGGCGGAGAACCGGGTCCGTGTCTCCCGGATCGCGGCGGACGAAGGACTGGGGTCGCAGTGGGGAGCGGTCTGGCGGGCCAGCAGCCACGACGCCCATCGGATGCTTTACCTGGCCCGGGAGCACGGCGGCGCCGCGCTGCAGAACGAGGTGGCCGAGCAGGTGATGAAGGCGCACTTCATCGACGGCGACGACATCAGCGACCGCCGCCGCCTCAAGATGGTCGCCATGCGCTCCGGATTCGCCGAGGGGGCGGAGCTGCTGGACTCCGACGCGGGCGACCGAGAGGTGCGGGAACTCGTTCTGACAAGCAAAGCTCGAGGCATCGCGACATCGCCGACGATCGTGGTCGGTGACCGGGCGCTGGCCGGCGCCCAGTCGCCCGAGGTGATCGCGGCCTTTCTCGCCGGAGGTGACCGCGGGCGCGAGATGCCGGAGGAGGTCCAGCGGTTGCGCTGGGCCGAGTCCCTGCTGGACCAACACGACCCCCTCGGCGCCCTCGCCCTGCTGAGGCCATTGCTCGACGAGCATGCGGACGACCTGAACGTCCGCCGCATCGCGGCTCGCAGCTACTTCCACTCCGCCCAGCTGTCGCGCGCTCGTGACGTGCTGGAGCAGCTGGTCAACGACGCGCCGGACGACTCCTATGCGCGGCTCATGCTCGGCCGCACCCTCCAGCGCTTGGGAAAGCACGACCAGGCTGCTCTGCACCTGAAGATGGCGGCTGCCATGACGCCCGAGTACGCCTGACCGGCCACCGGTTGAACTGGGTAAGTGACCACAGGCGGCGAGGAGCTGCGCGCATTCGAGACGTCCGGCGGATGCCAAGCCGAAACAGCTGGGGAAGCCGGGGTCACAACCTCAGTTCAGCAGAGCGAAACGGAAGCACCTGCCGTCGCTCGGGCGAGCGCGACCGGGTATTTGGCTCGACGTGAGATGCGTGGTCGGGTGGACTGGTCCCATGACGACACATCAGGAAGAGCTGCTTCCTGCCACGCGCCGGGCTCTGCTGCACCGCATCGCCGTGGCTCAGGCCGAAGGGCGGTCGCCGTCACTGGTGGCGGCGGTCGTCCGGGACGGGCAGACGGTGTGGCACGGTTCCCGCACCTGCGTGGACGGCCAAGCCCCGGACGAGAACGTGCAGTACCGGATCGGCTCGATCACCAAGACCTTCACCGCGGTCCTTGTGTTGCGGCTGCGTGACGAGGGCCTCCTGGACCTAGGCGACCCGCTGGAGAAGCATCTGCCCGGCACCGGTGCGGGGGAGGCCACCATTGCCGAGCTTCTTGCACATACGGGCGGTCTTGCGGCCGAGTCGCCCGCGCCGTGGTGGGAGCGTACCCCCGGCACGCTGCGCCCCGAACTCTCGGATGTACTGGGCGAGCAGCCCCTGCGGCACCCGGTCGGTCGCAGGTTCCACTACTCCAACCCCGGCTACGCACTCCTGGGCGCGCTGGTCGAAGAGGTTCGCGGGGCTCCCTGGGAGGATGTTCTGCAGCGTGAGGTGCTCGAGCCGCTGGGGTTGCATCGCACGAGTAGCCGGCCGCAGACGCCGCACGCCGGCGGCTGGGCCGTGCATCCGTGGGCGGATGTGATGCTGCCGGAGCCCGCCGAGGACCTGGGCCGAATGGCACCCGCCGGTCAACTGTGGTCAACCACAGGCGACCTGGCGCGCTTTGCCGTCTTCCTCTCCCGGGGTGACGATCGGGTGCTGTGTGCGGAGTCCGTCCAGGAGATGCGTACACCCGCTGCGCCGCCAGAGGCCGTGGATGTGGCGGGCGGTTATGCCTACTGCCTCGGTCTGGAGATACGGCACCGGGACGGTCGCCCCCTCGTCGGGCATACCGGCTCCCTCCCCGGCTTTCTCGCGAGCCTCACCTTCAGCGTCGAGGACGACGTGGCGGCCGTCGTGCTGGCCAACTGCACCTCCGGGGCGCTGCTCGCCGCCGTCGCCGCCGATCTCGTTGGCATCGTGGCCGAGGCGGAACCCCGGATCCCCGAGCCGTGGCGACCGCTGCCCGATGTGGACCGGACGGTGCTGGAGCTGGCGGGGCAGTGGTACTGGGGGACGCAGGGGTACGCGCTGCGCCTGACCCTGGACGGGGGAGTCTCTCTGGAGCCGCTCTCCGGCGTGGGCCGTCGCTCGCACCTGCGGTCCAACGGAGATGGCACCTGGACCGGGCTTGACGGCTACTACGCGGGGGAGCTTCTGAAGGCAGTGCGACGGCCGGATGGATCAGTGAGTCATCTGGATCTGGGGTCGTTCGTGTTCACGCGTCAGCCCTACGACGAAGGGGCTCCTGTGCCCGGCGGCGTGGACCCGGAAGGGTGGCGCGGAATCCGATAGGCTGCGCCACCGTCGAAAGGGGCATGTTTCTCGTGAAACATGCCCCTTTGTTGGTGAGCAGTGTCAGAGCGACAGCTTGAAACCGAGATGCGACGCCTTGAAGCCCAAACGCTCGTAGAAGCGATGCGCGTCGGTGCGGCTTGCGTCGGATGTCAGCTGTACCAACTGGCATCCCTGGCGCCGAGATTCGTCGACCGACCACTCGATGAGCTGTGTCCCGAGGCCGCTGCCCCGCTCGTCGGCATGGATACGCACGGCCTCGATGAGCGATCGGGTCGCACCCTTGCGGGACAGTCCCGGGATGATCGTGAGCTGGAGGGTACCGACGACACGCCCTTCGCGTACGGCGACCATGAGGTGCTGGTTCGGATCGCAGCTCAGCCTGTCCAGCGCGCTCAGATATGGAGTCAGGTCGTCCGGGGACTCACGTTGGGCGCCGAGCGGGTCGTCGGCGAGCATGGCGACGATCGCCGGTACATCATCCGCGACGGCAGGCCGTATCTCTAGATCTCCCATGTTTGCACCTTACGGGGAAACGCTCCCCTGCGTATGGGCCGTGACCAGGCTGTACGGCTGCCCCCGGACAGGACACCAGTGCCACAACAAACCGGCAGACTCACGGACATGTCCCCACGGATCGGCAGCGTCGATTCGGGATTCGTCGCCGCGTCGTAGAGCGCCTCGCACTGAGTGAAACCGCCGTATCCCGGCCGACCGACGACGTGCCTCGACATCAGCGGCACGCGGTTGTCATGTCGGCGCAGGGTCAGCTCGCCGCCACCGTCACCGGTGCGAAGCGCTGCGTCCAGTCACCGGGCAGGTCCGGGATGCCATACGTCATCACCGCGTTGAAGGTGACGGAGGCGAGACCATGACCCTTCAGCCACGTCAGCAGTTCTTCGTGCCGTACATCGACGTCGGTGCGCAGCGGTCGGTCGGTGCGGGCGGCCAGGGACGCGACGAGTGCCTTCGCCGTCTCCGTGTCGCGAGCGATGAGCGGGCCCACGACATGGGTGTCCATGTTGGGCCAGGCGGCCGCGTACCCGATGATCCGCCCGTTCTCCTCTGCGACCCGCAACTGGTCGGCGAATGCGGGTAGTCGCGTGATCACATGTGTGCGATCGACGCCGAAGATCTCCTCGTCGAGCCGGACGAGGGTGGCAAGGTCCTCGGCAGTGGCTGCGCGGGTGGCAACGGTGGGGGACGGTCCATCCGCCGTGAAGTGCCCACGCAGCATCTCGGAACTGCCGATGACCTTGAAGCCGAGTTCCTCGTACAGAGGACGGCCGTACGGGGTTGCGTACAGCGTGAGGGGTGTGGCGCCCAACTCCGCGAATACATGCCGCATCAGTCGCCGGCCGACGCCCTGACGGGCGTGCCGTTCGGCGACGAGCACCATGCCGATGGCCCCCAGTTCCGGACGGTACCGGGACCCGTACTCGGTCACGACGCAGACGGTGATGAGGCCACCCTCGGGGTCGTCGATGCCGTACCCCTTTCCCGCGGCTAGGAGAAGCCCCCACTTGTGCTCCTCGCGGGGCCAGCCCCGGTCTTCGGACAGGTCAGCACAGGCATGGAGATCACGGGGCGTCAGGCGACGGATGGGCAGAGCAGCTAGGGAAGGTGTCGACACGCAGGTCAGGCTGTCTGACATGAGGCAGTGGCGTCCACTCGATTGCGGACCAACGCACCGGCTTTTGGCCATGTCATGCGACCACAGAACAGGAGGGCAGGCGTTTCACGTGAAACAACGAGCGGCCTGAGCGTGACCGTTCGGCGCCCGGCTGATGACCGGTCACGGCTGGACGGCATCCAGGAACTCGCTGTGCCGACAGCGGAAGAGGCCGCTAGCCTCCTCGAACATGGCGAGACTTCATCTCTTCGATCTCGACGGTACGTTGCTGCACCGGACGACCGCGCCGTTGGAGATCTCACGGCAACTCGGCTTGGAAGCCGAGACTGTGATGCTGGAGCGGGCGATCGCGGCCGGAGACATCGGACCCCCGGAGTACGCAACACAGGTGCATGCCCTCTGGTCGCGGCTCACGGACGCGCATGTGGCAGCGGCTTTCGCGGCTGCCCCCTGGCTGTCCCGTATCGAAGAGGTGTGGACCGCGATCCGTGAGGACGGTGACTACTGCGCCGTCATCTCGCTCTCTCCTTCCTTCTTCGTGAAGCGGCTCACGCTGTGGGGTGCGCATGCGGCGTACGGATCGCGTTTTCCTGTGCTGCCCTTCACGGAGCCGGTGGATCCGGCGGGGATTCTCAGCGCCGCCGCCAAGGTGCGGATCACGGACCGGCTCTGCGCGGAGTTCGGCGTTCGGCGTGCCGATTGCGTTGCCTATGGTGACTCGCTGTCGGACAGGGACCTGTTCGATGCGGTGTCGGTATCGGTCGCGGTCAATGCGGACCAGCACTTGGCGGACCGGGCGACCCACGTCTATGTCGGACAGGATCTGTGGGATGCCTATGAACTGGTGCGTCACGCCTGGTAAGTGAGAGGGCGGGCCCTCCAGGAGTGATCAGGTGCGGCAGCTCCGGCTTATCGGCATCCTGTTGGAGCGGATTCGCCACGACGCGGTGGAGCCACTGGTCACCGTAGGGGCCCGGCCCCGCAGAGGGACGCTTCCGTCCGGGTGTCAGCCGAGGTCGGGCGCGTGCATGGCCCGTACGCCCTCAATGTTCCCGTCGAGGTAGTGCCGCAACGACAGCGGAACGAGATGAACGGACGCGATGCCGACCCGAGTGAAGGGGACCCGCACGATCTCGTATCCGCCGGCGGGCTCCTCCACCTCCGGGCCGTGCCGCAGGCTCTCATCCATGGACTCGAGGCGACAGACGAAAAAGTGCTGGACCTTCACACCGGTTGCGCCGCCGTCCTTGCCGATGTGCTCGACGGTGTCCACGAAGCAGGGCACCACATCGGTGATCTTGGCGCCGAGTTCCTCGTGTACTTCGCGGTGGAGTGCATCGACGACGGTCGTGTCCGACTCCTCGACCCCGCCACCTGGTGTGAGCCAGTAGGGATCGACGCCGGGCTTGGTCCTCTTGATCAGGATCAGGTCGTCACCATCGAGCAGAATGGCGCGGGCGGTGCGCTTGACCACGGGGCGAACGGTCATGGGTGAAATGTGGCCCAGCGTGTTCCACGTGAAACATCGCAAACCCCACATGGCGTCGAAACCCCAGTGGGCTCAGCGAGCCGCCTCCTGGTGGCCCACAGGCGCGGTGGACATCGAGCGAAAGCACCGCACCGTCGGCCGTTCGGCGATCAGCTCCAGTCCGCCGCCGTCCGCAGCAGCCACTCGTGCGCCCGAGCTATGTGCGGCATGGCCATCGTGCCCGTCCGGACCACGAGAAAGTACGTCCTCAGCGGGGGTACCGCTGGTTCATGGAGGGCCACCACATCGCCTCGGTCCAGTGCGGGGGCGCAGAGATAGCGCGGCAGCACGGCGAGCCCTGCGCCGGTGGCGGCGCAGGCGAGGACCGCACGCAGATCGGGGACGACGACGGTGCCGGAGGCAGCCGGACGGGAGTCGAAGACGGACGCCCAGTAGCGGGCGACGAACGGGAGCGACTCGTGCACCTCGACCACCGGGAGGTCATCCAGCGCGTGTGCACTCATACGGCGCAGCTTGCCGGGGTCGATAGCGGACGCCCAGCGCGGGGCGGCGACCAGGACGTGTTCCTCGTCGCAGAGGGGCGTCGCGGTGAGCAGGGCGCCGCGCGGCCGGGTCGTGGTGATGGCCAGGTCATGATGTCCGGCGGCGAGCCCCTCCAGTGTTTCGTCGGCGTTCCCGAAAGAGGCGCGCAGCGCAAGCCCCTGGCCGTCGTCGTCGGTCAGTTCGGCAAGTGCGGGCAGGGCGCGCTCGGCGGTGAATTCGGGGGGACCTGCGAGATGAAGGGTGCGCAGCGACGTGTGCTCGTCGATTCCCGTCTCGGCGATCTCCACGAGGGCGTCGAGATGGGGAGCGGCCTTGTGCGCGAGTTCATCGCCGATGGTCGTGGGGGTCACGCCGCGGGCTTGGCGCAGGAAGAGGGGACGGCCGAGCTGCCGTTCCAGGGTGCGGATCTGGGAGGTCACGGCCGGCTGTGAGAGGCCGAGCAGTGCCGCGGCGCGGGTGAAGGAGCCGGCCCTGTGTACGGTCACGAAGGTGCGCAGCAGGGCCACATCCATGGTGCTTCCTCCCCTCCCCGCACCCCCAGCCGCGCCCAACTATAAATAAGTCGATAGGCCTCTGTCGCTACTGTGATTGGACACTGACACAGAGTCAACTAGCCTAGGTCGCACGGTTCTTCGCGCGCAGAACCGGGGCGGTCCGAGCCACGAGGGGGGAGGCTCGGACCGTCCGCCGTCCGCCGTCCGGAGAACGGATCCCAGAGGCGTGGTCATTGCGCCGACTTGTCGAGCGCGCGCAGCACATCGGCCACCAGGTCCTCGGGGTCCTCGGCGCCCGCCGAGAAGCGGATGAAGCCCTCCGGCACCGCGTCACCGCCCCAGCGTCCACGCCGCTCGGCGGTGGATCGTACGCCTCCGAAACTCGTTGCCTCATCGACGCAGTGCAACGCGTCCAGGAAACGGTCGGCACGCGCGCGTGTGGACAACGTGAACGACACCACGCATCCGAATCGGCGCATCTGCTGCGCAGCGATGGTGTGGGAGGGGTCGTCGGGCAGGCCCGGATACCGCAGCCCGCTCACCTCGGACCGGCCTCGCAGCGCCTCGGCGACCGCGAGCGCGTTGGCGGTCTGCCGGTCGGCACGTAGCTGGAGGGTGGCCAGTGAGCGGTGCGCGAGCCAAGCCTCCATGGGACCCGGGACGGCCCCGACGATCTTTCGCCAACGTCGTACGGAGGTCATGGCTCCGGCATTCCGGGACACCACGTAGCCGAGCAGGAGGTCCCCGTGCCCGGTGAGCATCTTGGTGCCGCTGGCCACGGAGAAGTCGGCGCCCAGCTCCAGGGGGCGCTGGCCGAACGGGGTCGCCAAGGTGTTGTCGACGGCGACCAGGGTGCCTTGTGCGTGCGCTGCAGCAACGAGCCGGCGCACGTCGCAGACGTCCAGTCCGGGGTTCGAGGGAGTCTCGATCCACAGCAGCTTCGCGCCGTCGAGGACGCCTAGCTGGGCGTCGGCACCGGTTGGCGCGGTGCGCACCGCGATGCCGTACGCGGTCAGCTGCTCGCAGACCAAGGGAAGTACCTGGTAGCCGTCGCCTGGCAGTACCACGGTGTCGCCGGCGCGCAGCTGGGAGAAGAGGACCGCTGAGATCGCGGCCATGCCGGAGGCGAAGGTGAGCGTTTCGACACCGTCTTGGCCGGGCGCCTCGAGCTCACCGATGGCGCGCTCCAGAAGGGTCCAGGTGGGGTTCTCGTCACGCCCGTAGGTGTACGGACCCGTCGGCTCACCGGGCAGGTGGTAGTGCGCGGCGAAGACGGGACCCGGCAGCGTCGGCTCGTACTTGACCGGCTCGGGCAGCCCCGCCCTTACTGCGCGCGTGCCGTCACCGGGCCGACTGCCGGACGTGCTGCCATCCCCTGCTGTCATGCTGCCTTCCCCTCCACGTGCTCTTTCACCGCGGCGAGCAGGCCAGCGCTGGCCGCCTCCACCATCTCAAGACATTCCTCGAAACCGTCCACTCCCCCGTAATAAGGGTCGGGAACGTCGAGGTCGTCCGCGGTGGGGTCGTACGAGCGCAGGAGCCGGACCTTCGCCGCGTCCTCCGGGCCGGGCGCCAGGCGGCGCAGGACCTCGAGATGGCCGGAGTCGAGGGCGATCACGAGGTCGAGGAGGGAGAACCAGGAGCGATCAAACTGTCGTGCGGTGTGGTCGCTGTCGTAGCCGTTCGCCCCAAGAACGGCGACGGTACGCGGATCGGCGCCGTCCCCTTCGTGCCAACCGCCTGTGCCGGCGCTGTCGACTTCGACCAGGTCGTCGAGACCAGCCTCCTCGACGCGTGCACGGAAGACGGCTTCGGCCATCGGGGAGCGGCAGATGTTGCCGGTGCAGACGAAGCAGACGCGATAGGACATACGGCTCACTCGATCAATCCTTGCCGTCGGGCAGCGCGACGTTCAGGGCCCAGGAGACGATCGAGACGATCAGACCGCCCACTACGGCGGTCCAGAAGCCCTCGACATGGAAGCTCAGGTCCAGCTTGCCTGCCATCCAGGAGGTGAGCAGCAGCATCAGAGCGTTGACGACCAGGGTTATCAGGCCGAGCGTCAGGATGAACAGCGGGAAGGTCAGCACCTTCACGATCGGCTTGACCATAAAGTTCACCAGGCCGAAGAGCAGCGCGACGACGATGAGCGTGCCGATCTTCTTGCCGGTGCTTGAGCCCGTCAGGGTGATCTTGTCGAGCAGCGCGACGGCGACGGCCAGAGCTCCCGCGTTGGCGATCGTCTTGACTACGAAATTCTTCATGTGTCTGATCGTGGCAGACGGGATCACCGGTCAGTAGAGAGCAAGGGCGGAACCAGGGGCGATGAAGGCATTCCGGCTGGACGAACTGGAGGCGGAGCGCGCCGCCAACGACGGGGCCTATCTGCAGTTCCTGCGGGAGCGGAACATGTCGGTGGGCCTGTACGCACTTGACGCGGGTGCCTTGGACCCCCAGAAACCCCACCAGCAGGACGAGGTGTACTTCGTCGTCAGTGGTCGCGCCGCGATCACCGTCGGCGTGGAGACCACGCAGGTCGCGCGCGGCAGCGTCGTCTACGTGCCCGCCGGGGTCACTCACAAGTTCCACCACATCACCGAGGATCTGAGGGTTCTGGTGGTGTTCTCTCCGCCCGAGAGCTGAGGCCCTTCTCGGGGTTCCCTAGGGGGACGATCAGGGGAGGGCAAGGGGTGTGGGGCGCCCCTTCCGACCCGTGTCGGACCTAGCATCGAGGGCAGGACACTGAAGAGCCCGACAGCAGAGCCTCCGAACGGGACGTGAGGCGACGGGTGGAGAGACAAGGACAAGGCGATGCGAGAGATCTTCGCGAGTTTGCCGTGGTGGGTGAAGTGGATCGCGGTGCCGGTCGTCGCGCTGGTCGTGTTCGGCAGCGTCATAGCGAGCATCATCGGCTTCGTCGTGGCGCTGCTCTTCAAGGTGCTGCTCTTCGTCGCGCTCGTCGGCGGACTGATCTACGTCGTACGGAAGTTCATGTCGAGCTCAACGTCACGCGGCGACTGGTGACCTGCCCTGAGCGCGCCGAGGCGTCGCCGCACCGGCATGGAACGGCGCGCCGCAGGGGAGCGGTGACGGGCGGGCGGTAACGGGATTCCGAGGTTCGCTCGGGCGAGGGAAGTTTTCCCGGTGGGGCCGCCGGCGAGCGGTGGTGGACCGTTAGAGTCCGAGTTCGGCGCGCGGCCGGCGCCGCGCGTGGCGCACCCACCTCCCGTGTCCCCGCACGGGCGGCTCCCTCGCGCTCCGGGAGTGATCCTTGGCCACGGCCCGCACCGCACCGCCAGTCTCCACTGCCCCGCCCCTACAGCCGCGCTCATCACCAGCGGAGGCCTGCCTCCGCCCCGTACAACCGCACTCCACCACGCTCATCGGATCCGTGCAGCGGGCGATGCGGCTGCTGGAAGCCGTCGCCGAACACGCGTACGGGGCCCCTGCCAAACAGCTGGCCCGTGAGGTCGGCCTGGCGCTCCCCACGGCGTACCACCTGCTGCGGACCCTCACCCACGATGGTTATCTGCGCCGCGAGAAGGGCCTGTTCTTCCTCGGCGAGGCGGCCGAGCGGCTGAGCAGCGGTGCCGCCCGGCAGAAGACGTCGCAGCATGGTGAATGAAGCGCACGCACAATGGCGTGAACCGATCGACGCGCCGCGCACTACGTGACCTACCGCGGGGGTGGGATCGAGGTCCGCAGCGTCGCCGACTTCCCGGTCCGTCTGGGGCCTGCCCCAGCGGTCGAGGAGCGGGCCGACTTCCCTGATACCGGGCACGCACGCCCACGCGATCGGCCGGCGCTGTTGTCCCCGCCCGGCGAGGAGGTCCGCCGGGGCCCTCTCGGCCATTACCCCGTTCGGGCGATCACTCCTCTGTGGTGTGTGACGTCCGTACCGACCCGCGACGGCCGCAGTGCCTGGGACCGGTGGAACCCGTCATCGAAGACCGGAAGTACGTGCTGGGGGCGGTTTGTGCCGCCATTCGCCTCAATGTCGGGGCGGGGCCAGCCACCATGGCCCTCTCCCCGCCCGCCCGCCAGGCCGAACGACTGCTGTCCGTCGCACGCGAGTTGCAGGCGGAGAGCGGAGGGCTTCGAGGTCACTCGCTCTCTCTATCAGCATCTGAAAACTCACGCCTTGTGATCTGGAGTGCACTTTCAGCAAACTTCCAGCAGGTGTCAGGGGGATGATTCCTGGCCAGTCGATGGCAACTGACGGGGTAGGCGATGCGCGAGTCGGTACAGGCAGAGGTCATGATGAGCTTTCTCGTCTCGGAGGAGCTCTCGTTTCGCATTCCGGTGGGACTGCGCTACGAGACGTGTGATCCCTATGCCGTGCGGCTGACCTTCCATCTTCCTGGTGATGCGCCCGTGACCTGGGCGTTCGGGCGTGAGCTGCTGGTCGACGGAGTGGGTCGGCCATGCGGCGACGGCGACGTGCACATCCAGCCCGCCGAGCAGGACACGTTCGGCGATGTGCTGATCCGGCTCCAGGTGGGCGCCGACCAGGCTCTGTTCCGGTCTGGCGCGGTGCCGCTCGTGGCATTCCTCGACCGCACGGACAAGCTGGTGCCGCTGGGGCAGGAAGGCGTGCTCTCTGGCTTCGACGCGCATCTGGACGAGGTGCTGGACCGGATCCTGGCGGAGGAACAGAGCGCGGGCTGACGCGACGCACGGCGCCGTAACGCTTCGCCGGTGTGTAGCGCGATGGGCGCTGTAACGGTTCGCCGGAGCTGCGCAGGGCGGCGGCTGCCGTAACGGTTCGCCCCCCTGTATCAGCGAGGTCGAATGTGTACCGCCTTTGTGTCCGTCCGTGAGACGCGGGGTGCTGGCTCGTGGGCATTGCCCGGTCATGGCAAGAAGGCATGAACCAGGGCTGTGAACGTACTGACCTGTGCAAACGTGATGTTTCACGTGGAACATCCGCGGGCGGAAACCGCTGCGTCGACCGCTGAACCTGTTGCCGGGTAATGCCGGCGTAGGGAGTAGGTCTCATGACCATCAAGGACGCACGCAGGCCTGCCTCCGCTCAGGAAGAACGGTCCCCTACAAGACCTGGGCGCCCAGGAGTGGGGCGACGCCCTGTACGACGCGCGCTTCGAGTGCCACTGGGAGGTCCAGTTCAACCTGGCCCTCGACCTGGCCACGGCTTGCGACTTCCACGACGAGACACTCCCGGCGGAGCCGGCCAATACGGCCCACCTCTGCTCGATGTGCGGGCCGAAATTCTGTTCGTCCTCCGGAAGCCGGAGGACGTTCGGCGGACATGGGAGGTGACCGTCCCGCACGAGCACACGCCGGACGTACCGGTACCGCCCCTGGTGGCGGCACCGGCAGTGGACGGACGGCGCCCGTCACTCCGGCTGGTGTTCCGGACCTCCGAAGTCCGGGCTGGTGAAGTCCGGGCTGGTGAAGCGGGGGCGCGGGCCCGTCGTGGGGTGACTCTCCGGGCTGCTGAATCCCGGGCGGTCATAGCCGAGGTGCGGGATACGGCTGGGGGTCGGTTCCGGCTCCTTCCCATGCATCGCGGGCGTGCCCGGGTTGGCGAGGGCCTCTCGGAGAAACGGCAGGATGCCGCGCTCCAGCAGGGCCTCGTGCCAGGCTTCCCTGGTCCGGGCCACTTCCGCCGCCAACGCGTCCCGGGCAATGGCTTCCTCACTGGAGGAGCCGTTGCGTAGCGCGGTCAGCAGCAGGCCGATCGCGGCGACCAGGATCGCCGCCGCGGTCACCGCGCCGAAGACCCACCCGGTGGTCAGGAGGGTCCTCGCGAACGCCTGGTCGGGGTTGACCATCCTGAGGATGTAGCCCACGAGCAGGAAGATCGCCGCGGCGGCACCGGCGAGGACAGGAGCGAGCACTGTGACGACGGCACCGGCTCCGGCGCTCGCCGCGGCCTCTCCCACAGTGGCGGCGAGCCCCGGACCGTCCATGTCCGATTCCGCGGAATCGGTGGTGTTCTGCTGGACGGCCGGGGTCGACGGCGCCGGCTGGCGCAGTTCCTCGCGGGCCTTCACATAGCGCTCGTACTCGGTGGCTGCCGCCGCGGTGATCAGGGCGGTGGCGTTCAGCGCCAGGGTGCGCAACTGTTCGGGGTTGAGACGCTTTCCGACAGCGGTCGGTTCAGGGCGGTGTGGGGCGGAGCGCAGCGCCTCATCGAGGATCCGCTCGTAGTCCTGGCGGTCCTCGCTCAGCAGGTGCTGCGGAACGCTGTTCATGTGCATCCCCCGATGCTCCGTAGGGCTTGGGGCTCGGCATGCTGACGAGCCGTCGGGCAGAAACGGAGGGGAGCCTGCTACGGATAAGCCGATGGTAGAGCGGCGACGGCACACGGTGACAGGGGGTTTCCGGAAATTGCCCCGGTCGTCACAGTTCTTCGACAGTCCCCCGTCGGGGGACGTTTGCCCAGTGAACGCTCAGCTATCCAGCGGGAGTTGCTGGACCAGCAGCTTTCCGGCCATGGTCACGCCACCGTCCATCGCGATCGCCAGTCCGTCCGCGTAGAGGTGCGGGCCCTCGACCGATGGACCCGAGCCGTCCTCGCCGTCCTCCGAGCCGACCTCGCCCAGAAGATAAGGAATGGGGCTGTGCCCGTGGACGATGCGCGTACCGCCGTATGTGTCCAGCAGGGACCGTACGGCGTCGGCGCCGCCCTCATCGCGGAAGGAGAAGCGCTTGGTGAGCTTCCGGAAGAGGTCCCAGACCTCGTCCGGGTCGTTACGCGTGAGTGTCTCGTGGATGGTGTCGTTGACCGCTTCGATGGAGTCGCCGTAGTCGAGGTAGGCCGTGGTGTCCGAGTGCACCAGCAGATGCCCGTCGGCCTTCTCGACGGCGTCCAGGCGGGCCATCCACTGAAGGTGGTGGTCCTGGAGTCGGTCCATGTCGCTCTTCTGGCCACCGTTGAGCAGCCAGGCCGCCTGGAAGGTGGCGGTGCCCGCGCCGGAGTTGACGGGGGTGTCGCCGAACCGTTTGGCGCCGAGCAGCAGCAGTTCGTGGTTGCCCATGAGTGCCTTGCAGTAGCCGCCGGCCGCGGCCGCTTCCGCGGACAGCCTCATCACCAGGTCGATGACGCCGATGCCGTCGGGCCCACGGTCGGTGAAGTCGCCCAGGAACCACAGCCGTGTCGTGCCCGCGGACCAGTGGCCTGCGGCGTTGATGAGCCCCTTCTCCCGGAGCGCTGTCATCAACTCGTCGAGATAGCCATGGACGTCCCCGACGACGAACAGCGGACCGGGCCCGTCGGCGGGCTGTGGGGCGGGCTCGGGTGCCGGGTCGACGGTCACCTGGAGGGTGTCGCCGCGGTTGATCACCGGCAGATCGCGCTCGGTGGGCGTGTACTCGTCGGAGTACCCGTGTGGGTACGACTCCGCTGTGGCCACGGGGTTGGTGACCTCGTCGGGGGGTGTGTTCTGCGCGTACGGACCGGCCTCGTGGACGTACGCGGGTACCCGGAAGTCGCGCAACGTCGCTGTCCGCTCCGCCTCGGGTCCCTGACTGGCCCCCTGAGTCATCGACCCCTCCACCATCGCGCCGCATCTGCACCGCATCGGACTGCCTGGTCGCAGCGGCCCGCGGTGTCGTGGGCCCATCATAGGAATGCGGATCGCGCCATGTGATGACCCAGGGGTGGTGAATCGGGGCCAGACTCCGGCCCACCGTGGCATTCGCCCCAATTGGGCGGGGCTTTCGCCGTCGGGACGCCGACCGTCGGGCGCGTGCGGGTGACCTGTGTGTCATCCCGCGGGGCACAGACGGTCTACCCCTTCTCCGGCGACCGGGGCGGGCTGATCGTTGTACGGGGCGAACGCCGCTCGGACGATGTACGCACGATCAGCTCTGTCGGTATCACCCGCTTGACGGGCTGCTCCGACTCGACACCCTCGATGGCGTCGATGAGGAGCTGGACCACCGCGGTGCCGATCTGGCGCGGTTTGAGAGAGAGCGTCGTGACGGGCGGTTCGGTGTTGGCGTACACGACGGACTCGCTGCAGCAGACGAGCAGCAGGTCGTCGGGCACGCGCAGACCGTAGCGGCGGGCAGCGGCCAGCAGGTCGGTGCCGTTGGGATCGAAGAGCCCGTAGACCGCGTCGGGGCGGTCGGGGCGTGCCAGTAGCCGGTCGGCGGCAACGGCGCCCGCGCACGGGTCGTGGGCCGGGTAGGCCTCGTAAACCGGTTCCTGGCCGACACGCTCGCACCAGTTCAGGTACGCGGTCGTGGAAAGGTGCGTGTACGTGTCGGTCGTCGTGCCGGTCAGCAGTCCGATCCGGCGGGCGCCCGCCTCCGCCAGATGGTCGAGGATGTCCAGGACCGCGGCCTCGTGGTCGTTGTCGACCCAGGCGGTGACCGGGAGGGCACCGGCCGGACGACCGTCGGAGACGACCGGTAAGCCCTGGCGGACCAGCTCGCCGACCACCGGGTCCTGGTCAGACGGGTCGATGACGACCGTGCCGTCCAGGGCGACGTTCGACCACACGTCGTGGCGCGAGGTCGCGGGCAGGATGACCAGGGCGTAGCCGCGGGCGAGCGCGGCCGACGTGGCGGCTCTGGCCATCTCCGCGAAGTACGCGAACTCGGTGAAGGTAAAAGGTTCATCCCCGTACGTCGTCACGGTCAGGCCGATGAGGCCCGACTTTCCGGTACGGAGGGTGCGAGCCGCGGCCGAGGGGCGATAGCCCAGCCGGTCGGCGACTTCGCGGACATGGCGTCGGGTGGCCTCCGGAAGCCGGCCCTTGCCGTTGAGGGCGTCGGAGACGGTCGTGATGGAGACCCCGGCGGCGGCGGCCACGTCTCTGATGCCCGCCCGGCCCGGCCGACTGCCTCGGCGGGAGGTCTCCGCCCGGCTCACCTGGTGCTTCCCTGCTGCTGTCATGGCGAGCCGATAGTAGGGCTCATGTGGTGGGGCAGCGCGGACGCATATGCACTCGTTGACAGGCACGTTTCTGCATGATCAAGATGCGTCAAATGCCATGGAAAGCAAGGGGATCAGGCGACACCGTGTCATTAGGTGACTAGTCGGCGCGCATGGGCCTGCTGGGGTGGCGATATTCCGAAAGCGGCTCAACTCACCTTCACGAGGGATGCGCGCCACGGCGTGAGCCACCGGCGCGTGCGAGAAGCGGCGACGCGCCCCCCTTTGACGCGTCTCTTTCGTACGGTGATGCGCCTCGCTTCGTGCGGCGATGCGTCCGGAGCGAAACATGGTTGTCCACAGCCCATTCGCAGCGGCGCCGAATCCTCATAAGGTGAGAAGCATTGGAAGCCGGTGGCGGCCATGAGCCGGCGCGCGTGAGGAGGACTGCGGTGAGCGAGACGAGCCCGAGGCTGCGTACCGAGCTGGAGGGTATCCCCACCTACAAGCCCGGCAAGCCTGCTGCGGCCGGCGGACCGGCAGCCTACAAGCTGTCCTCGAACGAGAACCCCTACCCGCCGCTCCCGGGCGTGATGGAGAGCGTGACGGCGGCGGCCATGTCCTTCAACCGCTACCCGGACATGGCGTGCGTGGGACTGATGTGCGAGTTGTCGGAGCGTTTCGGCGTGCCTGAGTCGCACCTCGCCACCGGCACGGGCTCGGTCGGTGTCGCCCAACAGCTGTTGCAGGCCACGAGCGGCCCGGGCGACGAGGTGATCTACGCCTGGCGGTCCTTCGAGGCGTACCCGATCATCACGCAGATCAGTGGTGCGACGTCGGTGAAGGTGCCGTTGACCCCTGGCGACGTGCACGACCTGGACGCGATGGCGGATGCGATCACTGACCGAACCCGGTTGATCTTCGTCTGCAATCCCAACAATCCGACCGGCACGGTGGTGCGTCGAGCTGAGCTGGAGCGCTTCCTCGACCGTGTGCCGGGCGATGTGCTGGTAGTGCTCGACGAGGCGTACCGGGAGTTCATACGCGATGTCGAGGTGCCGGACGGCGTCGAGCTGTACCGTGAGCGGCCGAACGTGTGCGTACTACGCACCTTCTCCAAGGCGTACGGCCTTGCCGGGCTGCGGATCGGCTTCGCGATAGCCCATGAGCCGGTTGCCGCCGCGTTGCGCAAGACGGCGGTGCCGTTCGGTGTGAGCCAACTGGCCCAGGAGGCGGCGATCGCCTCGCTGCGCGCGGAGGACGAACTGCTCGGCCGGGTCGGCTCGCTGGTGTGCGAGCGCTTGCGGGTGGTCGACGCGCTGCGTGCCCAGGGCTGGACGGTGCCTGAGACCCAGGCGAACTTCGTGTGGTTGCGCCTGGGGGAGCGCACGGCCGACTTCGCGACGGTCTGCGAACAGGCCGGCGTGGCGGTGCGGCCCTTCCCGGGTGAAGGGGTGCGCGTGACGATCGGAGAGACCGAGGCGAACGACATCTTCATGAAGGTGGCGGAGGACTTCCGCAAGGATCTCTGAGGGATCTACGGGCAACAGTCGTCAGTCGTTCGCGGGTTTCCCGCGTACGGGTTCACCGCCCTCAAGATCTTCGACCCAACGTCGAAGATCTTGAGGGCGGAGTCATGTCGGGACTGATGGCCCCACTTAGGGACCCCCCGCCTATCCAGGTCCAAACCGTCATGCGTCATAATTTCTTGTGAATGTGAACGCGTTCACAAGCGTGTCCCGATTGCTCCTGCGATGCGCGTGACAAAAGGGGCAGAACGCCGCTTGACCACGGCGAAGTAAGGAGAAAGACGACGTGGACATGGCTTTGGCGCCAGAGACCTTGGCGCGATGGCAGTTCGGTATCACCACCGTCTACCACTTCCTCTTCGTCCCGCTGACGATCTCGCTCGCCGCTTTGACGGCCGGCCTGCAGACCGCCTGGGTGCGGACGGAGAAGGAGAAGTACCTCAGGGCGACGAAGTTCTGGGGAAAGCTCTTCCTGATCAACATCGCGATGGGTGTCGTCACCGGCATCGTGCAGGAGTTCCAGTTCGGCATGAACTGGTCCGACTACTCGCGCTTCGTGGGTGACATCTTCGGCGCCCCGCTAGCGTTCGAGGCCCTGCTCGCCTTCTTCTTCGAGTCCACCTTCATCGGGCTGTGGATCTTCGGCTGGGACAGGCTGCCGAAGAAGATCCACCTCGCCTGCATCTGGATGGTCTCCATCGGCACGATCCTGTCGGCGTACTTCATCCTTGCGGCCAACTCGTGGATGCAGCACCCCGTCGGCTACCGGATCAACACGGCGAAGGGGCGCGCCGAGCTCACGGACTTCTGGCAGGTCCTGACCCAGAACACCGTGCTCGTCCAGGTCTTCCACACGCTGTCCGCGGCCTTCCTGACCGGTGGTGCCTTCATGGTCGGCATCGCCGCATTCCACCTGCTCCGCAAGAAGCACATCGGCGTGATGAAGACCTCGCTGCGGCTCGGTCTGGTCACGGTCATCATCGGGGGCCTGCTCACCACGATCAGTGGCGACCGGCTCGGCAAGGTCATGTTCGACCAGCAGCCGATGAAGATGGCCGCTGCCGAGGCGCTCTGGGACGGTCAGGGCCCCGCGCCGTTCTCGATCTTCGCTGTCGGCGACGTCAGCAAGGGCCACAACACCGTTGAGCTGTCCGTCCCGGGGCTGCTCTCATTCCTCGCCCACGACGACTTCCACTCCTTCGTCCCCGGTATCAACGACACCAACAAGGCCGAACAGGAGAAGTTCGGCCCCGGCGACTACCGCCCCATCATTCCCGTCACCTTCTGGGCCTTCCGCTGGATGATCGGCTTCGGGATGGTGTCCTTCGCCCTTGGTGTGGTCGGGCTCTGGCTCACCCGTAAGAAGTTCATGCTGCCGGAGCATCTGCGGGTGGGTGAGGACGAAGTGCCGCATCTGGTGCTCTTCAAGAGCAAGGCTCTCGGTCCCACGCTCACCATGTGGTACTGGCGGATCGCGATCCTGACCCTGGGCTTCCCCCTGATCGCCAACTCCTGGGGCTGGATCTTCACCGAGATGGGTCGGCAGCCGTGGGTCGTCTACGGCGTACTGCAAACTCGTCACGCGGTCTCCCCCGGTGTCTCCCAGGGCGAGGTCATCACCTCGATGACCGTGTTCACGCTGCTCTACGCGATCCTCGCCGTCATCGAGGTCAAGCTGCTCGTGAAGTACGTCAAGGCCGGCCCGCCCGAGCTCACCGAGTCCGATCTCAACCCGCCCACCAAGATCGGCGGCGACTCCCGTGACGCCGACAAGCCGATGGCCTTCTCGTACTAGGCCGAGGGAGCGCTCACATCATGGAACTTCACGACGTCTGGTTCGGCCTCATCGCGGTTCTCTGGATCGGCTACTTCTTCCTGGAGGGCTTCGATTTCGGGGTCGGCATCCTAACCAAGCTGCTGGCCCGCGACCGTGCGGAGCGGCGCGTGCTGATCAACACGATCGGTCCCGTCTGGGATGGCAACGAGGTGTGGCTGCTCACCGCGGGCGGCGCGACCTTCGCCGCCTTCCCCGAGTGGTATGCCACGCTCTTCTCCGGCTTCTATCTGCCGCTACTGATCATTCTGGTCTGCCTGATCGTGCGCGGCGTCGCCTTCGAGTACCGGGCGAAACGTCCCGAGGAGAGCTGGCAGCGCAACTGGGAGACAGCGCTCTTCTGGACCTCGTTGATCCCAGCGTTCCTGTGGGGTGTGGCCTTCGCCAACATCGTGCGGGGCGTGAAGATCGACCAGCATCTGGAGTACGTGGGCAATGTCTGGGATCTGCTCAACCCGTTCGCCCTCCTGGGTGGCCTGGTGACGCTGACCCTGTTCACCTTCCACGGAGCGGTTTTCACGGCGCTCAAGACCGTCGGGGACATCCGGGAGCGGGCACGGAAGCTGGCCTTGATGGTCGGACTGCTGACCGCCGTGTTGGCACTTGCCTTCCTGATCTGGACACAGGTCGACCACGGTGATGGCGCGAGCCTGGTCGCGTTGATCGTCGCGGTCGTGGCGCTCGTCGCGGCGCTCGTGGCGAACCAGGCCGGGCGCGAGGGATGGTCGTTCGCGTTCTCCGGCGTCACGGTCGTGGCGGCGGTCGCGATGCTCTTCCTGACGCTCTTCCCGAACGTCATGCCGTCCACGCTCAATGCAGACTGGAGCTTGACGGTGACCAATGCCTCGTCGAGCCCCTACACCCTGAAGATCATGACGTGGTGTGCCGGGATCGCCACGCCGATCATCCTGCTCTACCAGGGCTGGACGTACTGGGTGTTCCGCAAGCGCATCGGAACGCAGCACATCGCCGCTGACCCGGTGCACTGATTCCGGCCGGTGGGTGCGTTTCACCTTTCACGTGGAACGCACCCACCCGGAATCGAAGAGCATGTTTCACGTGAAACGTGCTCTATGAGACAGAGAGTGTGTTTCACGTGAAACCAATCGATCCACGACTGCTCCACTACGCCCGCGCCACGCGCCTCTTCCTCGTGGCGGTCGTTGGTCTGGGCGCCGTCGGGTCGGTATTGGTCATCGCTCAAGCGATGTTGATCGCCGAGGTGGTCGTCGGTGCCTTCCAGCACCACTACCCGGTCGCCGAGTTGCGGACGCCTCTGCTGCTCCTGGTGGTCGTGGCGGTCGGACGGGCATTGGTCTCCTGGCTCACCGAACTCGCCGCACACCGAGCCAGCGCGGCGGTGAAGTCCGAGCTGCGGGGGCGGCTGCTGGAGCGGGCGGGGGCCCTCGGCCCCGGGTGGCTCAGCGGGCAGCGCACCGGGGCGCTGGTCGCCCTGGCCACCCGAGGCGTCGACGCCCTCGACGACTACTTCTCGCGCTATCTGCCGCAACTGGGGCTCGCGGTCGTCGTACCGATGGCGGTGCTCGCCCGGATCGTGACCGAGGACTGGGTGTCGGCGGCAATCATCGTCGGTACGCTGCCGCTGATCCCGCTCTTCATGATCCTCATCGGCTGGGCCACGCGGTCCCAGATGGACCGTCAGTGGCGGCTGCTGTCCCGGCTGTCCGGGCACTTCCTCGACGTGGTCGCCGGGCTGCCGACGCTCAAGGTGTTCGGCCGCGCCAAGGCGCAGGCCGAGTCCATCAAGCGGATCACCGGCGAGTACCGGCAGGCGACCATGCGGACGCTGCGGATCGCCTTCCTGTCGTCCTTCGCGCTTGAGCTGCTGGCCACCATCTCGGTGGCGCTCGTCGCGGTGACCATCGGTATGCGGCTGGTCCACGGCGACATGGACCTGTACACCGGCCTGGTCATCCTCGTGCTCGCACCGGAGGCCTATCTGCCGCTGCGGCAGGTGGGCGCCCAGTTCCACGCGGCTGCCGAGGGTCTGGCCGCCGCTGAGGAGATCTTCGCGGTGCTGGAGACGCCGGTGCCGTCCTCCGGCTCGCGAAGCGTCCCACACAGGGAGATCGCCTTCGAGGGCGTGACCGTGCGCTACCCCGGACGGTCGGCTGACGCGGTGTCCACGGTGTCGTTGACGGTCCAGCCGGGTGAGACCGTCGCCCTGGTCGGGCCGAGCGGCGCGGGCAAGTCGACGCTGCTGAACGTCCTGCTCGGTTTTGTGCCGCCTACCGCGGGGCGCGTACGGGTCGGGGGAGTCGATCTCGCCTCGGCCGATCTGAAGGAGTGGCGCTCGCGGATCGCGTGGGTGCCGCAGCGGCCCCATCTGTACGCGGGCACCATCACGGACAACGTGCGGCTGGCACGGCCGGACGCGGACGACGCCGCGGTACGGCGGGCGCTGGCCGACGCCGGCGCGCTGGAGTTCGTGGAAGCGCTGCCCGCCGGGACGGAGACGATCCTCGGCGAAGACGGGGCGGGGCTCTCCGCAGGGCAGCGGCAACGGCTTGCCCTGGCACGGGCGTTCCTCGCCGACCGGCCCGTGCTCCTGCTTGACGAGCCGACGGCGTCCCTGGACGGGGCGACCGAGGCGGAAGTCGTGGAAGCCGTGCGGCGGCTGGCCGTCGGGCGGACGGTGCTGCTGGTCGTGCACCGGCCGGCGCTGCTCGCGCTGGCGGACCGGGTCGTGCGACTGGATGCGAACGAGTTCGCCACCGCGGGTGGTCCGGCTCAGTCCGCTGCCGCACCGCTGCCCCACCCCCGGGCGCCGGAGGAGCCGCAGTCCCACGACGAGCAGATGCCCGCCCTCTCCCCCATGCGACGCGGCGGCGTACTCGCCCGCGTCCGTGCGATGGCCGGTCCCCGACGTGGGCGGCTCGCCCTCGCACTGCTGCTCGGCAGTCTCGCGCTCGGGAGCGCTGTCGGGCTGATGGCCACTTCCGGATGGTTGATCTCGCGGGCGTCCCAGCAGCCTCCCGTGCTGTATCTGATGGTCGCCGTGACGGCCACGCGGGCGTTCGGTATCGGCCGCGCCGTGTTCCGGTACGGGGAGCGACTCGTGTCCCACGACGCCGTGCTGCGGATGCTGGCCGATACCCGGGTCGCCGTCTATCGGCGCCTGGAGCGGCTGGCGCCGGCCGGGCTGCGCACGACCCGGCGTGGCGACCTGCTGTCGCGGCTGGTGGCAGACGTGGACGCACTGCAGGACTATTGGCTGCGCTGGCTGCTGCCCGCGGGCGCCGCGCTCGTCGTGTCGGCCGGCTCGGTCGGTTTCACCGCCTGGCTGCTGCCTGAGGCCGGAGCCGTTCTCGCCGTCGGGTTGCTGGCGGCCGGTGCCGGTGTGCCCTTGGTGACCGGTGCTGTGGCACGCCGCGCGGAACGGAGGCTGGCCTCCACCCGTGGCGTGCTGGCGACTCGGGTGACCGATCTGCTCACCGGGACCGCCGAACTGACGGTCGCCGGGGCGCTGCCCGCGCGGACCGCCGCGGCACGCCGGGCCGACAGCGCACTCACCCGCATCACATCCCGCGCCGCCACCGCCACCGCGCTCGGCGACGGGCTCACCGCGCTCATCACCGGGCTGACCGTCGCGGCCGCCGCCCTCGTGGGGACCCAGGCCGTCACCGACGGGCGGCTCGGCGGAGTGACCATGGCCGTCGTGGTGCTCACCCCGCTGGCCGCGTTCGAGGCGGTCCTGGGGTTGCCCCTCGCCGTGCAGCACCGGCAGCGGGTGCGCCGGAGCGCGGAGCGCGTGTACGAGGTGCTGGACGCCCCCGAGCCCGTACACGAGCCGAAGCGGCCGGAGCCTGCGCCCGCGTCACCGTTCCCGCTCGTCCTGGATGGGCTGGCCGCCCGCCACGACGGGCAGCGGCGGGACGCGCTCGCGGGGCTCGACCTCACCCTCGAACAGGGTCGGCGGATCGCCGTGGTCGGTCCCTCCGGTGCGGGCAAGACGACGCTCGCACAGGTGCTGCTGCGGTTCCTGGACATGCGCGCCGGTGCGTACACCCTGGGTGGCACGGACGCGTACACGCTCGACGGTGACGACGTACGGCGTCTGGTCGGACTGTGCGCCCAGGACGCGCACCTCTTCGACAGCTCGGTACGGGAGAACCTGTTGCTCGCCCGGAAGGACGCGAGCGAGGAGGAACTGCGCGACGCGCTCGCGAGGGCGCGCCTCCTCGACTGGGCCGACGGACTGCCCGACGGCCTGGACACGCTGATCGGCGAACACGGCGCGCGGCTGTCCGGCGGCCAGCGGCAGCGACTCGCGCTGGCTCGCGTCCTGCTCGCCGACTTCCCCGTCCTTGTCCTCGACGAGCCCGCGGAACACCTCGACCTGCCGACGGCCGACGCGCTCACCGCGGACCTGCTCGCTGCCACGGAGGGTCGCACGACGCTGCTGATCACCCACCGGCTGGCCGGGCTGGACGCGGTCGACGAGGTGATCGTGCTGGCGGATGGGCATGTGGTCCAGCGGGGTACATACGCGGACCTGGCGGCGGCGGAGGGTCCGCTCAAGGAGATGGTGGAGCGGGAGGCCCGGGGAGATCTGCTCGGAAGGCGGACGGGACACCGGGGATCGGCAGCAGCCTTGGCCCCGACGTAGGGATCTTCACCTTCATGGTGGGACCCGGGCCCCGCCCGGACGGGGGACGTCGTGGACCATTCGTGGTCATCCGTTCCCCCAGCCGTACGACGTGAGCAGGACGGCGGACCGCCCGTGGGAAACGATCGCTGACATGTTCTCACCTCGCCGCCGCTCTCTGCTCGTTCCGGTGCTTCTGTGCGCGGTCACCCTGTCCCTGGTGTGGCCCGCCGCTGCCGAGGGCGGGTCGGGGGGAGGTGAGGCGGACTCCGGTGTCAGCGCCCGGGTAGCGCGACTGTACGAGGACGCCGCTGTGGCGACGCGACGGTACGAGGTGGTGCACCAAGAAACCGAGAAGCAGCGCGCCAAGGCGCGGCGCTCCGAGCAACTCCTCGCTCGGGAGCAGAAGCGCATCGCGACTCTTCACGCCGACCTCGGCCGGATCGCCCGCGCTCAGTACCGCCAGGTCGGTGGGATTCCGCTCGCGGCGCAGGTCATTCTCGCGAAGACGCCTGAGGACCTGATGCGAAGCCAGCACGTGTTCTCCCAGGCGGACCTCGCGGTGGAGACCATGGTCGCCAAGAGCCGCCGAGCGGAGGCCCGGCTCGCCGCGGTCCAGGCACAGGCATCCGCGCTCTGGCGGGACCTGAAGAAACGGAACGGTGAACTGGCCGGGATGAAGCGGAACATCCAGGCGAAGCTGGATGAGGCACGAAGGGTGCTGCAGAGCCAGGCCGATGCGTCTGCCGCCTCGGGTACGTGCCGAGGCGCCGTCCGGCTGGACGGGGAGTACCCGAAGATCAGGCGTGAGTGGGTCGCTCCGGTGGAGGACTACCGTCTCTCCGCAGGCTTCGGCAGCGGCGGCACCCACTGGGCGAACCGGCACACCGGCCAGGACTTCGCTGTGCCGATCGGTTCACCGGTGCGGGCGGTCGGGGCGGGGAAGGTGGTGAAGGTGACGTGTGGGGGTGCGTTCGGCATGGAGATCGTGATCGAGCACCCGGGCGGGTACTGCACGCAGTACGCCCATCTCGCCGCTGTCACGGTCAATCAAGGCGACCAGGTGGCCACCGGACAGTGGATCGCCCAGTCGGGTACGACGGGCAACTCCACCGGTCCTCACCTGCACTTCGAGGTGCGGGTCACTCCTGAGCTGGGGTCGGGTATCGATCCGGTGCCGTGGCTGAGGGCACGGGGCGTGAAGCCGTAGGGGACCCGCCCTGTGCCTGCCCCGGCCTACAACCGCTCGGCGAGGATCCGCTCGATCACCACGGCCACCCCGTCCTCGTTGTTGGCTACCGTCCGCCCGGACGCTGCGGCGATCACGTCCGGGTGCGCGTTGCCCATCGCGTAGGACTGGCCCGCCCAGGTGAGCATCTCCACGTCGTTGGGCATGTCACCGAAGGCGATGACCTCCTCCTGGGAGATGCCGCGCTCGGCGCAGCACAGCGCGAGCGTGCTCGCCTTGGAGACGCCGGGGCCACTGATCTCCAGCAGCGCGCTGGGGCTGGACCGGGTGATGGAGGCGCGGTCGCCGACGGCCAGGCGAGCCAAGGTGAGGAAATCGTCCGGATTCAGCTCCGGGTGGTACGCGAGGATCTTGAGCACCGGTTCGTGGGCGATCGAGCCATCCGCCGCCAGCAGTTCCTCGGCGGGCGCGCGGAGGCCGGGGTCCTCCATGTGCAGCTTCGGGTATGCGGGCTCCTGGTGGAAGCCGTACGTCTTCTCGACGGCGTACACCGTTCCGGGCGCCGCTTCCCGCAGTAGCCCCACGGTATCGAGGGCGTTCTCCCGGGCCAGCTCCCGGACCTTGACGAAGCGGTGGGCGCCCGGGCCGCCGTGCAGGTCGACCACGGCGGCGCCGTTGCCGCAGATGGCGAGGCCGTGACCGTGGACATGGTCACTGACGACGCCCATCCAGCGCGCTGGGCGGCCCGTGACGAAGAACACCTCGACGCCGGCCTTCTCGGCGGCGGCCAGTGCGGCGACCGTGCGCTCGGAGACCGACTTGTCGTCCCGGAGGAGGGTGCCGTCGAGATCTGTCGCGATCAGCCGGGGCGGGACGGTGGATGTGGGGGTCTCGGGCTCTCGGGTCGCTGAGGTCACGGGCCCATTCTGGCGCATATGCCCGCACGGCCGTGCGGGAGTCCGCACAGGTGAGTGGTGACGCTCCTCACCAAGGGTCGTCACCTCCCGTCATGGTCAGCCCAGCTGGGCCGGGGCCTCCATGGCGATCTGCTCGAAGACCTTCTCGTCCGTCGCGAAGTCCGAGTCGGGGATGGGCCAGTGGATCACGAGGTCGGTGAAACCCAGCTCCGCGTGCCGGCCGGCGAAGTCGACGAACGCGTCGAGGGACTCCAACGGACGGCCACGGTCCGGGGTGAAGCCGGTCAGCAGGATCTTGTCGAGTCCCGTCACATCACGGCCGACCACGGCGCACGCGTCGGCCAGCTTTTCGGTCTGTGCGCGCAGGGCCAGCACGGACTGCTCGGGGGTTCCGTTCTCGTACAGCTTCGGGTCGCCGGTCGTCACCCACGCCTGCCCGTGGCGCGCGGCGAGCGCCAGGCCGCGCGGGCCGGTCGCGGCCACCGCGAACGGCAGCCGGGGGCGCTGGACGCACCCCGGGATGTTGCGAGCCTCGTGCGCGGAGTAGTGGTCGCCCTGGTACGAGACGGAGTCCTCGGTGAGCAGGCGGTCGAGCAGCGGGACGAACTCGCCGAACCGGTCGGCGCGCTCACGCGGGCTCCAGGGGTCCTGACCGAGCACGGTGGCGTCGAAGCCGGTTCCGCCCGCGCCGATGCCCAGCGTGATCCGGCCGCCGGAGATGTCGTCGAGGGAGATCAGTTCCTTGGCGAGAGTGACCGGGTGCCGGAAGTTCGGCGAGGTCACCAGGGTGCCGAGACGCAGACGCTCGGTGACGGCGGCCGCGGCCGTCAGCGTCGGCACGGCGCCGAACCACGGGCCGTCGCGGAAGGACCGCCACGACAGATGGTCGTAGGTGAACGCGGTGTGGAATCCCAGCTGCTCCGCACGCTGCCATGCGGAACGTCCGCCCTCGTGCCAGCGGACGTACGGCAGGATCACGGTGCTCAGGCGCAGACTCATGCTCCGAGCGTAAGGGGAGCTACGGAGAGCCGCGGTAACCGGAGGTACGGGGGCGCGAGGAGGTACGGGGCGAGTCCCCGCCTGATCGGTGGTACCGGGGTAATTCGGGCGGTCTCAGCGCGGCTCTGGAAACCGCAGGTAGCGCGGCGGTACGGCTTTGGTCAGCCACACTCCGTTCGCGCTGACGTGGAAGACGAGGCCGTCGCGCTGCATGGCACCGGCGTCCACGGCCAGGACGACCGGGCGGCCGCGGCGGGCACCCACTCGGGCGGCGGTCTCGCGGTCCGGTGAGAGGTGCACATCGTGCCGGTTCATGGGCCGGAGGCCCTCCGTGCGGATCGTGCCCAGGTGGCGTGCCACGGTCCCGTGGTAGAGGTAGGCGGGCGGGGTCGCCGGGGGCAGCCCGAGGTCGACTTCGATGCTGTGGCCCTGGCTGGCGCGGATGCGGGTGCCGTCGACCGCGAAGCGCTTCTTGTCGTTGGTGGCGACCAGGTGCTCCAGCTCGTCGCGCGTGATGCGGAAGCCGTGCGAGGCCGCCGCGGCGAGCAGGTTGTCGATCTCGACCCAGCCGCCCTCGTCGAGCGTGAGTCCTATCCTCTCCGGCTGGTGCCGCAGATGTTTCGAGAGGTACTTCGACACCTTCACGGTGCGTCTCTCATCGTTCCTTTCCGTCATCCTTCCAGCATGCGGGAGAGACGCGGATCACGCAGATGATTTTGATCGGGATGTTTGATCCACAAGCAAGTGCAGTTATCCACAGGGAAATTGAGAAGTCTGTGGATAACTCGATGGCGCTTACTGGGTGTTGGGCAACTGCGCTGTGTTATACGGGATGTGTGACGGTGTGAAGCAATGTGTGGTGCTCATGGGGGAGTTGGTAGCCAACCGCATGAACCGCGGCGAACAGCGGGCAGCCGCAGACGAGTTGCCGAACGAGCCGAAGACTGCGTCGCGTTGGGCGCCCCGTGGTCAAGAACCCACCAAGCAAAGGGCGATGATCACAACGGCGGTTCCAGCCGTGCCACCGCGCGTAGCGCGCGAGGAGTGAAGCGGGACATCAAGAGGGCGCCCCGCGCCTCCGGAGTGACCGGCACGACGGCCTGGTTGCGGACGACGGCCCGCAGGATCGCCTGCGCGACCTTCTCCGGCGGATACCCCCGCAGGCCGTACAGTCGTGCCGTCTTCTTCCGCCGACGTTTCTCCTCCTCGTCGTCCACACCCGTGAAGTGGGCGGTCGACGTGATGTTCGTGTTGACGAAGCCCGGGCAGATCGCCGACACCCCGATACCCCGCCCGGCCAACTCGGCGCGCAGACACTGGCTGAGCATCAGGACGGCCGCCTTGGAGGTGCTGTAGGCGGGCAGTGCCCTAGACGGTTGGTACGCAGCCGCCGAGGCGGTGTTGACGATGTGGCCGCCCTGGCCGCGCTCGGCCATCTGCCGTCCGAAGAGCCGGCAGCCGTGGATGACACCCCACAGATTGACGTCGAGGACCTTTTGCCAGTCCTCGGCGGTCGTGTCGAAGAAGGAGCCGGACAGTCCGATCCCGGCGTTGTTCACGAGCACGTCGACCACCCCGTACTCGGCTGCGACCTTCTCGGCGAGCTTCTCCATGGCCTGCTCGTCCGAGACGTCGACCGTCTCTGCCCAGGCCTCGGGAGCGCCGTTCAGCCGCGCCAGCTCCGCCGTTCGGGCCGCGCCCTCCGCGTCCCGGTCGACGGCCACCACGCGTGCTCCGGACTCGGCGAACGCGAACGCCGTGGCCCGCCCGATGCCGCTGCCCGCGCCGGTGACCAGCACGAGCTGGCCTCCGAACCGGTCCGCGTAACGGCCGCGCGCCGTCGGGGGCGACGGTCGGCCGTCTTCCACAGCGGTCACGAACTCCGCGACCCAGGCAGACAGTTGATCGGGACGGGTGCGCGGGATCCAGTGCCCGGCGGGCAGCGTGCGACGAGTCAGCTGTGGGGCCCACCGTTCCAGCTCGTCGTAGAGCCGCTCCGAGAGGAACGAGTCCCCCAGGGGCGTGATGAGCTGAACGGGCGCGTGCGCGTAAGCGTCGGCACGTGGGTGGTTCAGCCGCGACCGTACGTTGTCGCGGTACAGCCAGGCGCCGTGGGACGCGTCCGTGGGCAGCGACGGGGTCGGGTAGCCGTCGGCGGGCACCTTCTCGATGCGTTGCAGGATCTTCGGCCAGCCCCTGCCGAGGGGCCCGCGCCAGGCGAGTTCCGGCAGGACCGGAGTGTGCAGCAAGTACACGTACCAGGACTTGGCGCCCTGGCCGAGCAATTGGCCCACCCGGCGCGGGGTGGGCTTTCGCACCCGGTCCTTGATCCAGTGCCCGAAGTGGTCCAGGGACGGTCCGGACATCGACGTGAAGGACGCGATCCGGCCCTTCGTGCGCTTGACGGTGACGAACTCCCACGACTGCACCGAGCCCCAGTCGTGCCCCACCACGTGCACCGGCCGGTCCGGGCTGACGGCGTCCACAACCGCCAGGAAGTCGTCCGTCAGCTTCTCCAGCGTGAACCCGCCGCGCAGCGGCTTCGGCGCAGTCGAGTCGCCGTGGCCACGGACGTCGTACAGCACGACGTGGAAGCGTTCGGCGAGGCGCGCCGCCACCTCGGACCAGACCTCCTTGCTGTCCGGATAGCCGTGCACGAGGACGACCGTCGGCTGCGTCGAGTCCCCCAACTCGGCCACGCACAGCTCGATTCCACCCGTCCGCACCCGGCGCTGACGCGCCCCCACGACAGTCACTTGTCCTCCGCCCAACGCCGCATGTGCGGCAGATCGTCGTCCAGCCAGAACGCGCTCTGCTCCGGATCTCGAAAGTCCCCGGGCGTCACGACGGTCTCGGCGCACCCGGACGCGAGTCGCCGCACCGATCCGAATCCCCGTGGTCCAGCGCGGAGAGCGTCCGTCACCGCCGTCGTCATGTCACCGCCCCACTCGCCGCACCGACTGCGCTACGTGTCCGTAACTTGGCATCGGCGAATCTCGCAGTTGTTAGAGCCCGCGTCAATAGTGCCGCCTCGGCCTGTGGAAAACTCCGGAGGCGTTCGACCTCAGGGTGACCCCTAGGGACTCGTACTACTGGAGTCTGATTCCAGGACAGCTCTGCGGTCTGACGACGTACGTGGCCCGTGTCACTACCGTCGACGATGTGACTGTGATCGCGACCGAAAGCCTGAGCAAGCGGTTCCAGAGGGTGACCGCGCTTGATCGGCTCTCCGTGGACGTCGGACCCGGTGTGACGGGGCTCGTCGGCGCCAACGGAGCCGGCAAGTCCACGCTGATCAAGATCCTCCTGGGGCTGTCCCCCGCCACCGAAGGCCGCGCCGAGGTTCTCGGACTCGATGTCGCCGACAAGGGCGGCGCCATCCGCGAGCGCGTGGGGTACATGCCGGAGCACGACTGCCTGCCGCCCGATGTGTCGGCAACCGAGTTCGTCGTCCACATGGCGCGCATGTCCGGACTGCCACCGACGGCCGCCCGTGAGCGCACCGCGGACACGCTGCGCCACGTCGGCCTGTACGAGGAGCGCTACCGCCCCATCGGCGGCTACTCGACCGGCATGAAGCAGCGCGTGAAGCTCGCCCAGGCCCTGGTCCACGACCCGCAACTGGTCTTCCTGGACGAGCCGACCAACGGCCTCGACCCGGTCGGCCGCGACGAGATGCTCGGCCTGATCCGCCGTGTCTACACGGACTTCGGGATCTCGGTCCTGGTCACCTCCCATCTGCTGGGCGAGTTGGAGCGCACCTGCGACCACGTCGTGATCATCGACGGCGGCAAGCTCCTGCGTTCCAGCTCCACCCGGGACTTCACCCAGACCACCACGACCATCGCGATCGAGGTCACCGACAGCGACGAGCACCCGGACGGCACCCGCGCGGTGCGCGACGCGCTCCACGCGCGCGGGGTGACCACGCACGACGGCAGCGAACTTCCGGGCGCCGGACACATTCTGCTGCTCACCGTGGACGACGAGCAGACGTACGACCTCGTCCGGGACGTCGTCGCAGACCTGGGCCTCGGCCTGGTCCGCATGGAGCAGCGCAGGCACCACATCGCCGAGGTCTTCAAGGACAGCGACGAGCAGCGGAAGGAGGCGGTCGGCCATGGCGGTTGAGCAGCCCACGGCCCGAGAGGCCGAGCAGACCCGGATCCACAACATCGGCTACCGCTCGTACGACGGTGCGCGCCTGGGCCGCGCCTACGCCCGCCGCTCGCTGTACTCGCAGTCCCTGCGCGGCGCCTACGGCCTCGGTCGATCGGTCAAGTCCAAGGTGCTGCCGATGCTGTTGTTCGTGGTGATGTGCGCACCCGCGCTGATCATGGTCGCGGTCGCGGTCGCCACCAAGGCGAAGGACCTGCCCGTCGAGTACACGCGCTACGCGATCATCATGCAGGCCCTCATCGGTCTGTACGTCGCCTCGCAGGCGCCCCAGTCGGTGTCGCGCGACCTGCGCTTCAAGACGGTGCCGCTGTACTTCTCGCGCCCCATCCAGACCATCGACTACGTCCGCGCCAAGTACGCGGCCCTGGCCTCGGCGGTGTTCATCCTGACGGCCGCGCCGCTGCTCGTCCTCTACGTGGGCGCGCTGCTGGCCAAGCTGGACTTCGGCCACCAGACGAAGGGATTCGCCGAGGGACTGGTCGCCGTGGCGCTGCTCTCCCTGCTGTTCTCCGGGATCAGCCTGGTCATCGCGGCAGCCACCCCTCGTCGCGGCTTCGGTATCGCGGCCGTCATCGCCGTCCTGACCATCTCGTACGGAGCTGTCTCCACCCTCCAGGCCATAGCGGACGTCCACTCCGGCAACCACACAGTCCTGGTGTGGATGGGCCTGTTCTCGCCGATCACCCTCATCGACGGAGTGCAGACCGCCTTCCTGGGCGCGACTTCCTCCTTCCCGGGAGGGCAAGGCCCCTCGGCCGCGCAGGGAGCCGTCTTCCTCATCGTCGTCCTGGGACTCGTCGTGGGCAGCTACGGCCTGCTGGCGCGCCGCTACCGAAAGGCCGGACTGTGACAACGCTCACCATCGACCACGTCTCGCGCTGGTTCGGCAACGTGGTCGCCGTCAACGACATCACGATGACCGTCGGCCCCGGCGTCACCGGCCTACTGGGCCCCAACGGCGCCGGCAAGTCCACCCTCATCAACATGATGGGGGGCTTCCTCGCCCCCTCCACCGGCTCCGTCACCCTGGACGGGCAGCCCGTGTGGCGCAACGAGCAGATCTACCGGCTCATCGGCGTCGTCCCCGAGCGCGAGGCGATGTACGACATCCTCACCGGACGTGAATTCGTGCTCGCCAACGCCGAGTTGCACGGCCTGGGAGGCAAGGCTGCGCAACGCGCCCTCGCCACCGTCGAGATGGAGTACGCGCAGGACCGGAAGATCTCCACGTACTCCAAGGGCATGCGCCAGCGCGTGAAGATGGCGTCCGCCCTTGTGCACGACCCGTCCCTGCTGCTGCTCGACGAGCCGTTCAACGGCATGGACCCGCGTCAGCGCATGCAGCTCATGGAGCTGCTGCGGCGCATGGGCGCCGAGGGCCGCACGGTGCTGTTCTCGTCCCACATCCTCGAAGAGGTCGAGCAACTCGCCTCGCACATCGAGGTGATCGTCGCCGGACGGCACGCGGCGAGTGGCGACTTCCGCAAGATCCGCCGTCTGATGACCGACCGGCCGCACCGTTATCTGGTGCGCTCCAGCGATGACCGGGCGCTCGCGGCCGCGCTCATCGCGGACCCGTCGACCTCCGGCATCGAGGTGGACCTCACGGAGGGCGCGTTGCGCATCCAGGCAGTCGACTTCGGCCGGTTCACAGCTCTGCTGCCGAAGGTCGCGCGCCAGCACGGCATCCGGCTGCTCACGGTCTCGCCGTCCGACGAGTCCCTTGAGTCCGTCTTCTCGTATCTGGTCGCGGCGTAGGAGGCCGAAGATGTACGACCCCACAGTCGCCCGGCTCACCTACCGGGGACTCCTCGGTCGCCGCCGAGCCCTCATCCTCGGAGCGCTGCCCGTCCTGCTCCTCGTGATCTCCGCGGTCGTGCGCGCCCTGACCGGCGCCGACGACCAGGTGGCCCACGACGTCCTGGGCGGGATCGGGCTCGCCACGATGGTGCCGATCATCGGCGTCATCGCGGGCACCGGCGCGATCGGGCCCGAGATCGACGACGGATCGGTGGTGTATCTGCTGGCCAAGCCGGTGAAGCGACCCACGATCATCTTCACCAAGCTGATCGTCGCTATCGCGGTCACCATGGCGTTCTCGGCTCTTCCGACGTTCGTCGCGGGCCTGATCCTCAATGGCAACGGCCAGCAGATCGCCGTCGCGTACACGGTCGCGGCACTGGTCGCCTCCATCGCGTACGCTGCGCTGTTCCTGCTGCTCGGCACGGTGAGCCGACACGCGGTGGTCTTCGGCCTGGTCTACGCGCTGGTCTGGGAGGCGCTCTTCGGCTCCCTGGTCTCCGGGGCGCGCACGCTCAGCGTCCAGCAGTGGGCGCTCGCCGTGGCCCACAAGGTCTCCGACAGCTCTCTCGTCACCTCCGACGTCGGGCTGCCCACCGCGACGGCGCTGCTGGTCGCGGTGACCGTGGCCGCCACCTGGTACGCGGGACAGAAGTTGCGGACGCTGAAGCTGGTGGGGGAGGAGTGACGGACCCGGCGTGGCCTCGGCCGGGGTGCGTCCGGGAATCGGGCCGCGCCCCGGCCTGCCTCGCAACGGGCTCGTCGTCCGTGCTCTTCCCAAGACCTTGAAGCCCTCCTTGACAGTGGCTTCACACCCGCCCGGGCACACTGGGCAAAGGGGGATGCGCAGGGAAAGGAACGGGCATGGCAGCTCAGGCACCACAGGGCGGCGGGCCGGGCGGGGCGGGGGGCGACTGGGACGGCGTCGTGTTCGACGAGGACTTCATACGGTCCGCGGCGTCCACGGAGCCGTCCGCGCGTGCCCGAATGCTGGCCGCGCGCTGGCGCAACGAGGCGCCCGACCCCCAACCGTGGCGCTCCGACGAGCCGCCCGCCGGCTGGTTCTTCAGCAAGGCACGCCGTCGCCGGTGGCGCCGCCGGTAATGGCCGTACCCGGTACGCGGCCGGTGGATTTTATTCAGTGGCGCCCGATTCGGTGGACAGGCACAGTGGTGATGTCCACGACGCCGGGTCGAGCCGGCGCCACGTTCTGGGAGAGGAGCTGGGCGATGTCCATGCACGGCAGTACGTCGAGCTCCCGACAGGGCAGCCCGCGGCGGGCTCCGGAGTAGTTACTCCTCCGTCGAGCCCGCCCGCACGGGGAGCTGCCCGGGGCGGCCGCTTCGAGCGCGCGATTCGCTTCGCGCGGGCCGCCCACCCGGAGGATTGGCCGAGTGGTAAGGCACCGGCTTGCGCAGTGTTCCATCAGAAGCAAGTCGTGGTCGGGGTCCATCCCCCGCGCGCGTTCGATCCGCGCATCCTCCGCGAGACGCTGTCCCTTCGGCCTGGCCGAGGTTCAAGGTCCGAAGTACCCAGGCACAACTCGGAGCTACCCGAGCAACCGTTCCAGTACCACGGCGATCCCGTCGTCCTCGTTGGACAGCGCCACCTCGTCCGCGACCGCCTTGAGATCCTCGTGGGCATCGGCCATGGCCACGCCATGGGCAGCCCACGCGAACATGGGGATGTCGTTCGGCATGTCGCCGAAGGCGATCGTGTCCGCGGCCTTGACCCCCAGGCGGCGGGCCGCAAGTGACAGGCCCGTCGCCTTTGTCAGGCCGAGCGGGAGGATCTCCACGATCCCCTCGCCCGCCATCGTCACTCCGACGAGGCCTCCGGCCGTCTGCCGCGCCGCCTCGGCCAGCTCGTCGTCGCTCAGCGTCGGGTGCTGGAGGTACACCTTGTTCAGCGGCGCCGACCACAGCTCCGCGGCGTCACTGATCGGCCGGTACGGAAGCGGCCATTCCTGGACCCGGTAGCCGGGGCCGACCAGAACCTCTCCGTCCAGCCCGTCCCGGCCGGCGGCCAGCAGCAGCGGGCCCACCTCGGCTTCGATCTTCGCCAGCGCGATGCCCGCGATCTGCCGGTCCAGCGTCACCGACGTCAGCAGCCGATGCTCCCCCGCGTCGTACACCTGCGCCCCCTGGCCACAGACCGCGAGGCCCTGGTAGCCGAGGTCGTCGAGGATGTGACGGGTCCAGGGGACCGCGCGCCCGGTGACGACGATGTGCGCCGCGCCCGCCGCGGTGGCCGCGGCGAGCGCCGCACGCGTGCGCTCCGAGATGGTCTCGTCGGAACGCAGAAGCGTTCCATCGAGGTCGGTGGCTATGAGCTTGTAAGGAAATCCGGCAGGTTCGACCGTGCTCACTTGGTCACGGGCTCCAGCAGCTCCCGGCCGCCAAGGTAGGGGCGCAGGACCTCGGGCACCCGTACGGAGCCGTCGGCCAACTGGTGGTTCTCCAGGATTGCCACGATCGTGCGAGGCACGGCGCACAGCGTGCCGTTCAGTGTCGACAGCGGCTGGACCTTCTTGCCGTCCCGCACACGGACCGACAGGCGGCGGGCCTGGAAGCTGTCGCAGTTGGAGGTCGAAGTCAGCTCGCGGTACTTGCCCTGAGTCGGGATCCACGCCTCGCAGTCGTACTTGCGGGACGCCGACGCGCCCAGGTCGCCCGTCGCCACGTCGATGACCTGGAACGGCAGTTCAAGCGAGGTCAGCCACTGCTTCTCCCACTCCAGGAGCCGCTTGTGCTCGTTCTCGGCGTCCTCGGGGTCGACGAACGAGAACATCTCGATCTTGTCGAACTGGTGCACACGGAAGATGCCGCGCGTGTCCTTGCCGTAGGTGCCGGCCTCGCGGCGGAAGCACGGTGAGAAGCCCGCGTAGCGCAGCGGCAGCTTCTCCGCGTCGATGATCTCGTCCATGTGGTACGCCGCGAGGGGGACCTCGGAGGTGCCGACGAGGTAGTAGTCGTCCTTGTCCAGGTGGTACACGTTCTCGGCGGCCTGGCCGAGGAAGCCCGTCCCCTCCATGGCGCGCGGACGGACCAGGGCGGGCGGCAGCATGGGGGTGAACCCGGCCTCCACGGCCTGCGCGATCGCCGCGTTGACGAGCGCCAGCTCCAGCAGGGCGCCGACACCGGTCAGGTAGTAGAAGCGCGAGCCGGAGACCTTCGCGCCGCGCTCGACGTCGATCGCGCCGAGCGCCTCGCCGAGCTCCAGGTGGTCCTTGGGTTCGAAGCCCTCGGCGCCGAAGTCACGGATGGTGCCGTGCGTCTCCAGGACGACGAAGTCCTCCTCGCCGCCGACCGGGACGTCGGGGTGCACCAGGTTGCCGAGCTGGAGGAGGAGCCGCTTGGTCTCCTCCTCGGCTTCGTGCTGCTCGGCGTCGGCCGCCTTGACGTCGGCGGCGAGTCGGCTCGCCTTCTGCAGCAGTTCGGCCTTCTCGTCGCCGGAGGCCTTGGGAATCAGCTTGCCGAGCGACTTCTGCTCGGAACGGAGCTCGTCGAAGCGGACGCCGGACGACCTGCGCCGTTCATCGGCGGAGAGGAGGGCGTCGACGAGCGCGACGTCCTCACCACGGGCGCGCTGGGAGGCGCGAACACGGTCGGGGTCCTCACGGAGCAGGCGAAGGTCAATCACCCCTCAAGGCTACCGGTGCCGAGTTGGGGCCCACGACTCAGTATTTCCTTCTGCGGCTGCTGTGCCGTCATGGCGCAATTACGCTACGTGTCAATAAAAGGGGTGCCGGTCCCCGGGTGGGGCAGCTCGACTGTGGCTTGTTGACCCGACTCCCTTGCGGGGTACGGGATTTGAGACGTGCTTGTCCACAGGCGTCGGTGGTCCCGCGAAGTTATCCACAGCCTGTGTGGAAAATCTGTGGATACCGGAGGCGGGCATTCTGAATGTCGTGCGCAGGGTGGAGGATTTCCCGGTTCAAACCAGCGCTACGCACCCTTTCGGGCGGAATGGGTCGCCTCAAAGTGTTGGTCGAACGAAACAGGTGGACAACTGTGGCGGGTGTGCTGGCGCCCGGTTGGTGAACCTTCGGTGGATTCACTGCTCCCCCGCGCCAGTGGTGTCGACTTGTCCTCAGGTCGAGAAAGTCGGCCTGTGGATAACTTCTGTGGATAATGAAAATGTGCAGGTAGGACCGGAGGTGATCAGTCCTTCTGGAACCGGCACCCCCGAACCCGGCCGGGCTAGTGCCGGGGCGGGCACTAGAACCTCCCGTCCTGGCAGCGTGCCACCCAGTCCGCCGCGCTCATGAACTTGTCGTCCGATGTGCCCGGCAGCAGATCCCGCACGTCGTCCGGCTCGATGTCCGCGCGCGGGTACGAGCCGAGGAATCGCACCTGCAGACAGATCCGTTTGAGTCCCATCAGTGCCTCGGCCACTCGGCGGTCGGAGATATGACCCTCGGCGTCGACGCAGAAGCAGTAGTTCCCGATGCCTGCTCCCGTCGGGCGTGACTGCAGCAGCATCAGGTTGACGCCCCGGACGGCGAACTCGCCCAGCAGGTCGCGCAGGCCACCGGGGTGGTCGTCGCGCTGCCACAGGACGACGGAGGTTTTGTCCGCGCCGGTCGGTGCCGCCGGCCGGGAGGGCCTGCCGACGAGGACGAACCGCGTCTGTGCGTTCTCCGCGTCGTGGATATCCGTCTCCAGGGGCTCGAGGCCGTAGCGTGCGGCGGCGAACTCGCCCGCGAACGCGGCATCGTAGCGTCCCTCCTGGACCAGGCGGGCGCCGTCCGCGTTGGACGCCGCCGATTCCCAGACGGCGTCCGGGAGGTTGGCCTTCAGCCAGTTGCGTACCTGTGGCTGGGCGGCCGGGTGCGCGGTGACCGTCTTGATCTCCGAGAGATTGGTGCCGGGCCGGACCAGTAGCGCGAAGGTGATGGAGAGGAGTACTTCGCGGTAGATCATCAGAGGCTTGCCCGCGACCAGTTCGTCGAGGGTGGTCGTGATGCCGCCTTCCACGGAGTTCTCGATCGGCACGAAGGCGGCCTCGGCCTCGCCGCTGCGGACGGCGTCGAGAGCCGCGGGGATCGACACCATCGGGACGAGCTCCCGGGTCGCGGCCTCCGGCAGCGTACGGAGGGCGACCTCGGTGAAGGTGCCCTCGGGGCCCAGATACGCGTAGCTGGCTGGCATGGCCTCACCCTAATGCGCCCTGGTGGGACCGGGCTCGCCCTCGAGGCAGCGTGGCCCTTGCGAGGGACACGTTCGCCGCTCATCCCTCCAGCAGTCGCTGCCCCACGTACTCCCCTGTCGCGGCCCCGCCCGGCACCGCGAACAGGCCGCTCGCCTCGTGGCGGATGTACTCCGACAGCGCGTCCCCCCGGTCCAGCTTGCGCTGTACGGGTACGAAGCCGCGCAGCGGATCCGCCTGCCAGCAGATGAACAGCAGACCCGCGTCGGGCGATCCGTCCGCGGCGAAGCCGTCGTGGAAGGAGAAGGGGCGGCGGAGCATCGCGGCGCCCCCGTTCTGGTCCGGCCGGGTGATGCGCGCGTGTGCGTTGAGGGGCACGACCAGCTTGCCGTCGTCGCCGGTCTTCTCCAGGTCCATGGCGGTCGTCTCGGCGCCGCCACTGAGCGGCGCCCCGGTGGCCTTACGACGTCCGATGACGTCCTCCTGGGCCTTGGACGAGAGCTTCTCCCAGTCGTCGAGGAGCATGCGGATACGGCGTACGACGGCGTACGAACCGTTCGCCATCCAGGCGGGGTCGCCGTCGGCGGGCACGAAGATGCGCTGGTCGAAGTCGGTGTCGGCCGGTTTCGGGTTGTTCGTGCCGTCGATCTGGCCCATCAGGTTGCGCGCCGTCATGGGCTGCGCGGTCGCGCCCGGCGAACGGTTGAAGCCGTTCATCTGCCAGCGGACGCGGGCATCGCTGCCGGCGTTCTTCTGGATCGCGCGCAGAGCGTGAAAGGCGACGAGTGCGTCGTCGGCGCCGATCTGCACCCACAGGTCACCGTTGCTGCGGGATGCGTCGAGCCGGTCGGAGGAGAAGTCGGGCAGTGGATCCAAGGCGGACGGACGCTGCTTCTGAAGGCCCGTACGGGAGAAGAAGCTGTTCCCGAACCCGAAGGTGATCGTCAGGGACGCCGGTCCGGCGTCACGGGCGACGTCCGTGTCGTCGTGCGGGGCCGCCTCGCCCGCCATCAGCCGCTCGGCGGTGGCCGACCACCGGCGCAGCAGCGCGGCGGCCTCCCTGCGGCCCGCGCCCGCCGTCAGGTCGAAGGCGACGAGATGGCCGCGGGCCTGGAGGGCGTCGATGATGCCGGGCTGATGTTTCCCGTGAAACATTGCCCGGTTCGCGCCGAGGGAGGCCAGGGGCGTCGTCTTCTCTGAAGGCGCGGCGGCGTACCCGGCGGCCCCGCCGACCGCCCCGAGTGCGAGCCCGGTGGCACCGGCGGTGCCGAGGAGCCGCCGCCGAGAGATCACCCCGGTGGGGGAGGAATGGTCGGAATCGCTGTCCCGCGGGGTGCTGGGGAGGGAAACGGCGTCCTCGGGGGAGCGTTTCCCGGCGGGACGACGGCCCCGGTTCTGCTGGGAAGGGATGTCCTCGGACGCGTTGGGCGTGGACTGGTCAGCCATGGTGGTTCAGCCGATCTTCGCGTTCTTGTTCACGGTCACTTGGTCGATGTCGGAGGTCCGCACGGTCACCGCGATCTCCCAGTCGCCCGCCATGGGGATCTGCACGCCGGTCGCAGCCCAGTGACCGGTGGTGATGCGGTCGGGCGAGAGCGACAGCGGGCCGATGTCCTTCGCCTTGAGCGTGAGGGCGACTTTCACCTCGGGGACGTCGAAGGCCTTGCCGTTCGGTCGCACCACGAAGAGGTGCATCTCGTTGCCGCCCGCACGGGCGGGGTCGAGTGTGAGCTCCACCCTGCCCTTGCCGTCCTGGCCGCCTGTGTCGAAGGGGAGGTTCAGCGACACGGGACCGGACCGCTGGGACACGGAGGGGAGGGCCGTTCTGGCCGCTTCCTCCGTGCGTCCCGGCTCGGTGGCCGTGAGCACGGTGGTGACGGCGAGCAGCGCGACCGCGACGCTCGCCTCGACGAGCACGGAACGGCGCAGCCCGGAGCGGACCGGGTCGGCGTCCCGGATCCGCTTGGCGCGTGCCGTGGCCATGGCGGCCTGCTGGCGGGCCAACTGGGCGGCGCGTCCGGGCTCAGCAGATTTCGGGGAGTCCTGAGTCGTGCCCGGCCCCCGGCTCCCGCCGGAAGCCGTCGGAGATCCCCTGCCCTTGCCGGAGACCCCGGAGCCCTTGCGCCGCGCGGACACACCGCTCGTCGGCCGAGCCTTGGCCGCCACCGTCGCCGGTGTCTCCTCCGTCGTACCCGGCTCCGCCCCCGACGGCGTACTTGCCAGCTGCGCCGTCCAGCGCCGCGAGATCCAGGCGATGCCGACGAGGACGGCGACCAGGCCGGCTTTCACGAGCAGCAGTTGCCCGTACGTCGTCCCGGTCAGCGCGGACCATGAGCCGACCTGGCGCCACGACTGGTAGACCCCGGTCGCGGCGAGCGTCATCACGCTTGCGAACGCGACGCGCGAGAAGCGCCGTACGGCCGCCGTCTCGATCGACGGTGCCCGGTACAGCGCCACCAGCAGGGCCGCGAGCCCGCCCAGCCAGGTCGCGACCGCCAACAGGTGCACGACGTCGACCGGCATCGCGATGCCGGCCTGGATGCCCGACGAGGCATGCTCGGCCATCGCCCAGGTCGCCGCGAGACCGGCCGCGACGACGGTTCCGCCGATGGCGAGCCCGAAGGTGAGGTCCCGCTTCTCGGCTGCCCTGGCGGCGGCCTCGTCCAAGGCGCCGCCGGGGGACAGGCCCGCCGTGTCGCCGACGGCCCCGGACGCCTCCTCCGCGTCCCGCTTCACATACGCCCCGAAGAGCACCGCGATGAACAGGGCCGCCGCCGCGAGCAGCAGCAACCGGGAGGTGAGTGCTGCCCCGGCCTTGGTCTCCAGTACCGGCCCGAGCAGGGACAGGTCGACGATGTCGGCGACCTTCCCGGAGGTCGTGTACGAACCGCGCAGGAGCAGCAGCGCGAGTGTCGCCGCGGTGATCGCCACCCACCCGCTGACCACGAGTCGCTGCACCGCCCGTACCCCGGCGCCCCGTTGCCAGCAGGCCAGCACGAAGGTCGCGCCGCCGACCAGGACGATGAACCCCGCGTAGGCGACGTACCGCGCGAACCCGTAGAGCCCGCCGACGAGTCCGCCGCCCACGGCCTGGCCGGAGGCCGGGACCGTGGTCGCGGACGGGGCGCCGATGGAGAAGGTGAAGGCGCCGGCGATCGGGTGGCTGTCCTCGGACACCACCTGGTAGGTGACGGTGTAGGTACCGTCGGGCAGCCCCGCGCGGACCTTCACGCCGTACGTCGTCCCGCTCAGATTGGCCGCCTTGCCGGTGTCGACGCGCTGTCCCTTCGGGTCAAGGACGCGCAGCGAGCCGTCGGAGAGCGCTACCCGCTCGGAGAAGGTGAGCGAGACCTGGGTGGGCGCCTTGTCGACCACCGCTCCCTGCGCCGGGCTGCTGCCGGTCACTGCGGCATGCGCGGAGGCGGGTGCGGCCCCGCCCAGCAGCACGCCCACGACGGCGAGCAGCAGCGCCAGCAGCCCGCGGACCGCCCGGGGCCGAAGGGTGCGCCGGGCGTACGCACGGACGGTCCCCTGGACGTGGACGCCCGGGGCGATGGTCTGCGTCACGGTGGTCTCTCCCTCAGTGCGAGTGGCCGGTCTTCGGGGTGTACGTGGCCGGTTTCACCGGCATGTCGACCGTGATCGTTCCGGATTTGGCGAAGTGCAGCCGGACCGACACCCTCTCGCCCTGCTTCGGCTTGTGGGTGAGCTTCTCGAACATGAGGTGATTGCCGCCGCGTGCGAGGTCGAGCGTGCCGTTCGCGGGCACGGCGAATGACTTCTCCTCGTGCATCGCGCCGTCCTGGGTGGAGTGCATCGTGATGTCTTCGGCGAGGCTGCTGGTGACGGAGGTGAGGGTGTCGGCACCGCCGGAGTTGGTGACGGTGAAGAAGCCGCCGGCCATGTCGCTGCTGACGGGCACGGGCATGTAGGCACCGGTGACCTTCAACTCCGGTTTGGCCGAGGACGAGCCGTCCGTGCTGCCGCAGCCGGCGAGTATCAGTCCTGCCGCCGTTGCCGCGGCGGCGGCCAGGGAGAGGCGGAGGTTCACGGCTTCTCCCCCTTGATGATCTTGGGGAGGTCCTTGGTGTAGTCGTCGGCGGTGGCGTCCTCGCCGTACAGCACATAGCCGGCGTCGGTCTTCGGTGAGAACGCGATGACCTGGCTGCCGTGGGTGGAGACGATCTTGCCGTCCTTCTCCTTCCTCGGTGCCTCGATGCTGATGCCGAGGGTGCGGGCGCCGGCCTGGATGGTGGCGAAGTCACCGGTCAGGCCCACGGTGTCGGGGTCGATGCCCTTGAGCCATGCGCCGAGAGCCGCGGAGGTGTCGCGCTTCGGGTCGGTGGTGACGAACACGATCCGCAGCGAGTCCTTCTGCGCCTGGGTGAGCTGCTTGCTCTGCTCCACCGCCTTCTTGGCGACGGCGAGGTTGCTCATCGTCAGCGGGCAGACGTCGGGGCAGTGGGTGTAGCCGAAGTAGATCAGTGTCGGCTTGCCCTTGGTCTCGGCACGGAAGTCGTACTTCTTGCCGTGGGTGTCGGTGAGGACGAGATCCGGCTTCTCGAACGGCTGGTCGAGCACGGTGGCGGCCTTGTCCGAGCCGGTCTCGGCCGAGACGTCGGTGACGGGATTGCCGCTTTGGCCGTCGGACCCGCAGGCGGAGAGGGTGAACGCGACGGCGACGAGGAGGCCGGCCGCGGTGAGCGTCTTCTTCTTGCGCATGGAGAAATGTCCCAGATATGAGGGGGTCGGTGAGCGCCGGAGCCGTACGCGGTGCCTCGTGGCGGTGTCGTACGGATCCGGCGCGGACCGGGGATGAGCCGTGGGCGTCAGGCGTTGCCGGCGGTACGCCGGCGGCCGGCCAGAACGCCGTACGCGACGCCCGCCGCGCCGATGACGATGCCGACGATGCCGAGGACCCGGGCGGTGGTGTCACTCTGGTCGCCGGTGGCCGTCGCCGTGGAGCCGGGCTGGTCGGAGGCGGAGGCGTCCTCGGCCGTGGAGTCATGGTGGTCGGAGGCCGAGGCGGTGGTCAGTTCGAGCACCGGGGCAGGGTTGCCGGGCTCCGGCTGGCCCTTCTTCTGCGGCTCGATCCAGCGTGTGATCTCCTTGTTGGAGTACGTCTGGAGGGCCTTGAAGACGAGCTGGTCGGTGTTCTCGGGGAGCGGGCCGATCGAGAGCGGGAACTTCTGGAAGTAGCCCGGCTGGATGCCCTTGCCGGTGGCGGTCCAGGTGACCTTGGTGACGGCCTTGTCGATCTGCTGTCCGTGCAGGGTGAGCGGCTTGTCGAGCTTGGACTTGGTGACGTGCGCGTCCCAGCCCTCGATCGGCTGCGGCATCACCGAGGCGAGCGGGTGGTCGGCCGGGAAGCTGACCTCGAGCTTCGTGGTCGAGGCGTTGTCCCGCTCGTTCGGGACCTTGAAGTCGACGACCACGTACCCGCCCTTGGCGGCCTCGCCCTCCGGCTGCACACTCACGTGCGCGAACGCGGGCGTGGACAGGACGAGGACGGCCGATGCGGCCGCGGCGCCGACGGCGGCCAGACGGGAAACCTTCGGGGATGACTTGATGGCCTTCATGACAGAGAGCACTCCACTTCGAGTGAGAAGTCCGTTGACGGGATGGGTACGCGGGGCCACGCTCCGGTGGGGGCCCCGGGCACGCGCGCGTGCCGCACGACGGCGGCCCCTCGGCATGGACGAGTGGAGCGGCGCGTCGCGTCAGACAGCGAGGACGAGGGAAGTGGAGGAAGGCGGTCCGCGGCGGATCACCGTGTGTCGCAGCGCGGCCGTGCGCGGCTTCGGCGGTACGAGGAACCAGGTGCGCGGGGCGCGCGGCCCCGCTTCGGGGAGCCCTCCCAGCAGGACGCGCACAAGAGCGAACACGAGCTTCAGGGAGCGGAGCAGCGACCCCTCCGCGACTCCGTGCGCCGACAGCCGGATGAGCCGCAGCAGCGCCATGTCCCCGCGGCGCAGCACCCAGCCGGCCGCGATGCCCGCGAGGACGTGGGCGAGCAGCATGTGGAGGGACGGCAGCATCGACCACCACGGACCACCCGTGAAGGAAAGGGCGTCCGCCGGGTGATGCGGGGCGGCGGGGCCCGTACCTGTGCCGAGCCGCGCGTCGGTGAGGATCTTCTGGGCCTGCGCGGGGGAGATCGCCGCCACGGTGGTACCGCACATGATGCGCGCGGCCCGCTCCACGAGCGTGGCATCGGCCGTGGGCACGGCGCCCGACGTCATCGACGCGGCTGAGGAGTGCTGTCCGAGCCCGAAAAGCGTGTGCAGCACGGCCTGGCCCATCGCGAGGACCGCGACGATGCCCGGCAGTGAGCGCTCGCGCCCCGCCAGCGCGGCGGCGACGACGAACACGCCGAGGAAACCCGCGCCCAGCGTCCACAGTGGAACGGTGGCGCAGGAGGCGAGCCCGTGCCCGGCCGCGGCCAGCGCGACGCAGACCGCGGCGAACACCGCGGCCCGCAGAATCCGGAGATCACATCCGGTACGCGCCGTGCGCTGGTCAAGGGCACTCATGGCGGCCTCATCATCCCACTGGCCCGACCGGCTTCATACGGCAGGTCCACAAGGTGGCGTATATGTGCTGATCGGACCGCGGACCCGGAAGGTCACGCCCTGGCGAGGGCATCGGCGTATACATCGATCCGGGCTCCCCGCGCATCCGCCGCACGGGCGGGATCTGGTCGACCGGGTGATTGCCTGCGGGCACTCGCGGTAATACGTAACGGTATGTCGAGCCGCGGCCAGGAGGCTGGAGCATGAGCATCTGGTGGTCACTCCATCTGCCGCGAGAAGCCGCGAGCGTGCCGCTCGCCCGACGGCTCCTGCTGGGGACGATGGAGAGCGCGGGCGTCGACCCGGACGTTTCCCACGACCTCTCCGTCGCCCTCAGCGAGGCCTGCGCCAACGCGGTCGAGCACGGCGGCGACGGCGCCCACGGCGACACGCTCGAGGAGTACCGGGTCACCGCCTATGTCGACGGTGAGAGGTGCCGCATCGAGGTCGCCGACTCGGGGCCGGGTTTCCCCTCCGGCAGACCCCGTCCCACGCGTCGGCCCGCACACGCCGACGCCGAGCACGGACGGGGCCTCTGTCTCATCCAGGAACTCGCCGACCATGTCCACATCGGCAACGAACCGGGTCATGGCGGGGCCGTGGTGCGCTTCGACAAGATCCTGAAATGACCGGAGGACGCCCTCTGGTGGCCGTACGGGCGAGAACTGCGGGCGACCACCAGTGATCGCCCGCAGTTGACCCACAGCTTCTGACGGCCCGGTCAGCTCAGCGTCAGCCCTTCAGGGACGCCATCCACGTCTCGACCTCGTCGGAGCGGCGCGGCAGGCCGGCCGACAGGTTCCGGTTGCCGTCCTCCGTGACCAGGATGTCGTCCTCGATGCGGACACCGATCCCGCGGTACTCCTCCGGAACGGTCAGGTCGTCCGCCTGGAAGTACAGGCCCGGCTCGACGGTGAGCACCATGCCCGGCTCCAGCGTGCCGTCCACGTACGTCTCCGTCCGCGCGGCCGCGCAGTCGTGGACGTCCATGCCGAGCATGTGGCCCGTGCCGTGCAGGGTCCAGCGGCGCTGCAGGCCCAGTTCCAGGACCCGCTCCACCGGGCCCTCGACCAGGCCCCACTCGACCAGCTTCTCGGCCAGCACACGCTGTGCGGCGTCGTGGAAGTCGCGGTACTTGGCGCCCGGCTTCACCGCGGCGATACCGGCCTCCTGAGCCTCGAAGACGGCGTCGTAGATCTTCTTCTGGAGCTCGCTGTAGGTGCCGTTGACCGGCAGCGTGCGCGTGACGTCGGCGGTGTAGTACGTGTGGGTCTCCACGCCCGCGTCCAGCAGGAGCAGGTCGCCGGAGCGGACCGGGCCGTCGTTGCGCACCCAGTGCAGCGTGCAGGCGTGCGGGCCGGAGGCGCAGATAGAGCCGTAGCCGACGTCGTTGCCCTCGATGCGCGCGCGGAGGAAGAACGTTCCTTCGATGTAGCGCTCGGAGGTGGCCTCCGCCTTGTCGAGGACCTTCACCACGTCTTCGAAGCCGCGCACGGTCGAGTCGACGGCCTTCTGCAGCTCACCGATCTCGAACGCGTCCTTGACCACGCGCATCTCGGAGAGGAAGACGCGCAGCTCCTCGTCCCGCTCGGCGGTCACCTTGTCGTGCAGGGCGGCCTCGATACCGGCGTCGTACCCGCGGACCACGCGGACCGGTCCGGTGGCCTCGGTCAGCTTCTGCGGCAGCTCGCGCACGTCCGACGCCGGGATGCCGTACAACTGTTCGGCCTCGGTGAGCGAGTGTCGGCGGCCCACCCACAGCTCGCCCTGGCCGGACAGCCAGAACTCGCCGTTCTCACGGTTGGAGCGGGGCAGCAGGTAGATCGTCCCCCGGTGGCCCTTCGTCCCGTCCGGGGCGGTCGTCGGCTCCAGTACGAGGACGCCGTCCTCGGTCTGGTTGCCCGTGAGGTACGCGTACTCGACGGACGCGCGGAAGGCGTACTCGGTGTCGTTGGAGCGGGTCTTCAGATTGCCCGCGGGAATCACCAGACGCTCGCCGGGGAAGCGTGCGGAGAGCGTGGCGCGGCGGGCCGCGGTCTCGGCGGACTGGGCGATCGGCTGCAGGTCGTGCAGCTCGGTGTCGGCCCAGCCGGACTTCATGTTCTCGGCCAGCTCGTCGGACACGCCCGGGTACAGGCCGTTCTTGCGCTGCTTGATCGGCTCTTCTTCGGCAGTCTCCGGGGTCTCCGGGAGCTCTTCTGCCACGGTCATCCTCCTCGCTACGGCACTGGGCCTTCCCCATCGTACGGTCGTACCGAAGGGGGCCCAGGGCCGGAAGGTCTGTTACCGGGAGGTTGGCGCGCGGTACCGGGGAGTCACTCGAACCGTGCCGCCAGCAGCACCACGTCCTCCGTGCCGTCCGTCCCGTCCAGCCCGCCCGGCAGCACGCTCCGCAGTACATGGTCGGCAACGGCCCCGGGGTCGGTGCGCAAGGGCCGCGGCACGCTCGCGGCCGCCGCGTGCAGCCGGGCGAAGGCGCGGTCCGTGGGGTCGCCGGTGCGGCGCAGCAGTCCGTCGGTGTAGAGCAGCACGGTCTCGCCGGGCTCCGCGGTCAGCTCGATGCTCGGCGCCTCCCAGCAGGCCAGCATCCCCAGGGGTGCCGACAGGGTGGTCTCCACGAACTCCGTGCGCCGCGGGCCGATCACCAGTGGCGGGCTGTGCCCGGCCCCGGCGAGGGTGAGCTTGCGCGGCGCGGGCTCGCAGTACGCGAACAGGGCGGTGGCCGAACGGGCGGGTTCGGTGAGCCTCAGCAGCAGTTCCAGGTCCGACAGGACGGCGACCGGGTCCTCGCCCTCCATCACGGCGTAGGCGCGCAGGGAGGCCCGCAGTCGGCCCATGGCGGCGACGGTGCCGGCGCCGGACCCGGTCACGGACCCGACCGCGAGACCGAGCGCGGCGTCGGGCAGCGGCAGCGCGTCGTACCAGTCGCCGCCTCCCCGCGCACCGGTGCGGCGCCGGGCGGCGAGCTGGACGCCGGCGACCCGGGGCAACCGGGAGGGCAGCAGCTCCTCGGAGATCGTCGTCATGTACGCGCGCGTGCGCTCGACTTCGACCAGCCGCGCCAGGTGCTCGGTCGCGTAGCGCGCGTACAGGCCGACGAGGTGACGTCGGCGTTCGACCGGTTCGGCGGGCTCGTCATAGAGCCACACGGCGGCGCCGAGACGGCCCGCGGCATCGGTGGACAGGGGGAGTGCGTAGCTCGCGGCGTAGCCGAGCCGGGCGGCCACCTCGCGGTGGCGGGGGTCGAGCCCCTCCTCGGAGAACAGATCGGGCTGGGCGATCTCGCGCTCGCCGCCCGGCAGCCCGTCGAGGATCCTGCCGTACGACAGGGAACTGCGCGGCACGGTCTCGATGTGCCCGAGGTCGGCGCGCCCCAGCCCCAGGCCGATCGTGGTGTCGGGGCCGAGACCGTCGCACGGCTCCAGCACGACGAGGCCACGCCGGGCACCCACGAGGGCGGCCCCGGCGCGCAGCAGTTCCTGGAGCGCTTCGGCGAGTGAGTCCGTGCGCGCCAGGCGTTCGGTGAGTTCGTGGAGGGTCGTCAGGTCGGAGACCCAGCCGGCGAGCCGGTCCTGGAGGACGGCCCCGGGGTCTGCCGGGGCCGCTGAGGCGGCCGAGAGTGCAGGTGTCGGCGCGACAGTGTGTGCCGGTGAGGGAACCGTTGAATCGATTCCGGCCACTTTCGATGGATGAGGGGCGTTCATGGCGTCCGGCTTTCGGACCGGCGCCCATTGCTCGAAAGCATCGCAAAACCCCCATGTCATTCTGCGCCGCGAGCAGTATCTCCACATGTACACGCACTCGTGAGGGGATGTCCAGCATTGTCCTGCCGGGATTCCTGGTGTCCGTGGGGCTTTCCTGCGTTCTTACCCAGAAGGAAAGTTGGCCTGAAACGGCCTCGGGTGTCGCCCTCTTGCGGTCGACTGGCTCCGTTCGGCAGAGCGTCACAACGGTCGTGGTGGGTACGTACTCGGTGAAGGCCAGGGGTGGTTGGGGGACACCCGGAACCTCGCGCCGAACCCGGGCGTCTTAACCACTGACGGCCGAGCCCCATCCTCCCGCGTCGGAGGCGGCGAGTAAGAGCGGGACGGCGAAACGCCAGGCGCCGCCACCCCGCGCCCGGCCCATCTTGGTGATGGGCGCAGTACGGACGCGGACGCAGTCAGAGTTCGACCCTCAGTGGTTCCCCCTGTCGAGGACAGGGGCGTGATGCGCCATTAGGTACGCACAGCGAAATGATCGACACATGGTGTGATGTGGCCCTCGTGTTGCCAGGCGTGCAACGGAAAGGAACGAGCGCTCATGCGCGAGATCCTCGGAAGGCGACGCAGGCTCCTGTCCAGGCGGAACGGCGGGAGGCCTGAGGTGATCGGCGCGGCCCTGACCTTCGCGACCGCATGGCAGTGGCCCGTTCTCCCGGGTGTGGCACCGGACCCGCAGGGGCGCGCCCGTTGTGGGTGCCCCGACCCGGAGTGCACCGTGCCCGGCGCGCACCCCTTCGACCCCGGACTGCTCGCGGCCACCACCGATGAGCGCATGGTGCGCTGGTGGTGGAGCAATCGGCCTACCGCACCCATCGTGCTGGCCACCGGGGGCAGGGCACCTTGCGCGGTGAGCCTGCCCGCCCTCGCGGCCTCTCGCGCGCTTGCCGCGCTCGACCGCAAGGGCATGCGCCTCGGGCCGGTCGTGGCTGCACCGCACCGCTGGGCGATCCTCGTGGCGCCGTATTCCATGGAGCAGTTGGGTGAGTTGCTCTGTGCCAAGGACTTCGTTCCGGGGTCGCTGCGCTTCCACGGCGAGGGTGGCTATCTGGCGTTGCCCCCCTCCGAGACGGGTCACGGGGAGGTTCGCTGGGAGCGGGCACCGCTGCCCGGGTCCGCCTCGCCCTGGGTTCCCGACGTGGAGGCCGTCGTGGACGCGGTCGTGGCGGCCCTCACTCGTACGGGTGTGAGCGCACCTGAGTCCTAGGGGTGTCGGGCGCGCGGCGAACTGGGCGCCCATGAACGGTCGATATCTTCGACCTCATGCTGTTTCGTCCTGGGGGGTGCGGGGAACAGGGGCCCGGATGGCGCTCGCCGGTCCGTGCCGGTCGGCCCGACCCTCGCAGGGCCCGTCTGCTCGCGCTCATGGGTCTGGTGTCGGCCGCGGCCGCGCTGCCGCTCGCCGTGGCGTCCGCCGGCCCTGTCGGCGATGCCGAGCACGTGGTGGTCTTCCCGCCCGCGCGTGAAGAGGCGAAGCTTCCGGTTCCCTCCCCTTCCCAGTCGTGGGGGCTGGGTCTCGCCACCGCCGCCCGTTGCGGGCCGGAATTCTCCTCCGTCGACGGTATTCACGCGCAGACCTGTGTCCTGACCCAGGGGCGGGTCGCCTGGGCGCGCACGTACTATCGCAACGCCACCGGCATAGAGCTGAGTTCCTTCTTGAGCGTCATGGGGCCCGGCGGACGCGCCGTCGAGATGCGCTGCGCGGTGGGCGTGGGGGGCGGCCCGAAGACCTGCGAGACACCGCGGCTGGCCATGACGGGCGACAAGGCGGCGTACTCGGCGGTCGCGGAGTTCGCCCGGGGCGACGGGGACGGACCGCTGCTGCTGCGCTCCGGAAGCGACGCGGCCGATCTGGACGGACAGTAACGCGGCGGCGTCGTAAGGCAGTTGATCCGTGTTCCGTACACGTATCAGCACATGGAAAGGCCCGGTTGCTGGCGACGGGGGATGCACCAGCAACCGGGCTACTTGAACGGTAACAAGAGATCGGCTTTTCGCAAATTCGATCTCGGCTATTCGGACACCGGCCTACCTGCCACAACCGTGGATTGTGACAGGAGTCACCTGCCCGAAGGGGCCATGAGGGGCTGACCGGTCGGTCAGTCCACGCAGTGCGTCAGCTGAGCGTCACCTGTCGGTTGGTCAGCCCGCCACGCGCCCGGCGCTCGTCCGCGGTGAGCGGCGTGTCCGACGCCAGGGCGGCCGCGAGGCGCTCGGCGAACTCGGCCACCGGCTTCTCGACGTCCTCCGCCCCCATGTCGCTCGGCAGGTCCCAGACCGGCACCGTGAGCCCGTGCGCGCGGAAGGAGCCGACCAGGCGCGTACCCTCGCCGAGGCTCGACTGCCCGGCCGCGTGCAGCCGGGCCAGGGCGTCCAGGAGTCGCTCCTCGGGGTGCGGCATGACCCACCGCAGGTGGTTCTTCTCCGGGGTCTGGCACCAGTAGGCGGCGTCCACGGCCGTGATCTTCACGGTGGGGATGGCGGCCTCGTTGGCCCGCTCCAGAGAGGCGGTCACCTCAGGTGTCGCGTTCTCCATGTCCGGGACCCAGAACTCGAAGCCGCTGTGCACCACCGGCTCGAAGGTGCCTTCGGGGTCCAGCAGGTCCTGCAGCCGCGGGCCGTCGGCCGGGGCGCGGCGGCCCTGCACCGGAGTGCCGGGTGCCACGGTGAGGGCGCGCTGAAGCGTGTCCGCGAGGTCGCGGCTGATGTCGCCCGACGCCGTGTCGTTCTGCAGGCCGAGCAGGACCGAGCCGTCGTCGCGGCGCAGCGCCGGCCAGGCCATCGGCAGGACCGTCGCGAGCGTGACCGACGGGATGCCCTCGGGGAGGTCGCCCTTGAGCTTCAGCTCGGCGGTCGCCGCCGGCACCAGCTCGCGCAGCGCCACCCAGTCGCACTCGCCGGGGAGTCCCTCGAACGGGCGCTGCACCAGCTCCGTCACCGCGTGCGCGGCGGCCCGGCCGTGACAGGCCTTGTAGCGGCGGCCGCTGCCGCAGGGGCAGGGCTCGCGGGCGCCGACGACCGGAACGTTCCCATCAGTACCCGCGGCACGGGCACCAGGGGCGGGCTGCGGGCGCTTGGCCTTGGTCTGGGGTCGCTTCTTGGCCATCGTGGGTGTCTCCCGGTTACGGCTCGTTTCGTACGGGCGCGAGCCTAGCCGCTCGTACGCCGACCGACGGGATCTTGTGGACAACGCACCGGGCCGTCCCGGAAGAGAATGTTCCGACCCGGTCCGGGCCGCGTGCCCGTGAGGGCACGCGCCTCGGCTTGGCGCCTCCCGGCCGGGACCCCGTACCGCGTGTCCCGGCCCGCCTCGGGCTCGCGAAGAGGACCACGACACCACGTCCACCGCTCCGTGCGCTGTGCCCGCTGTGCCCGCTGTGCGCGCGTCACCGGGAACGGCTCAGTCGACTTCGTCGAACGCGTCCGCGAAGTCCAGGTCGGCCGATACGGAGGGCGCCGTCACGCGCGTGGCGAAGTCGTCACGACGGTGCGCGGAGCCGGTGTCGTCCTGGACGACGACCCAGACCGTGACCTCGCCGCGGGCGTCGTCCCGGACTCCCCAGTCCTCGGCCAGTGCCGTGATGATGTTCAGCCCGCGACCACCGTGCGCGGTGACCGAGGGTGTCGCCGGAACCGGACGGGTCGGACCCCCGCCGTCCGTCACCTCGACCGTGAGTCGTCCCGAGGTGTCGAAGCGCCACGCGGCGCGTACGTCTCCGTCCCCCGCCAGGCTGTCGCCGAGCGGCCTGCCATGGCGACAGGCATTGCTGAGTAGTTCCGAAAGGATCAATACGGCGTCGTCGATGACCGATTCCGACACGCCACCGGTCCGCAACTGATCGCGCATCCGGTGTCTTGCCTCCCCCACGCCCGCAGGACCATGGGGTACGGCCATGCTCGACGACGTGGGCACCTCCTGTGCCACCACCAACGCCACCCCCGAGACCTCCTTCGCCCCACGCCACCGTGTGAATGCCCCACGGAACTGGGCCGGAAACCGACCCCCGTGCGTGTGGTGACGCACTCGTGACGGTCCGACACGGAACGAACGCGCCGGTGCACTCTCTGTAGTTAATTGGCTGGATTTCAGCCCTTACGGCGGGGTCTGCGGCGGACGGGCGCTCAGCGGCCGAGCTGGTGCAGCACCGCGCGCGGGCGGTTGGTGATGATGGCGTCGACGCCCAGCTCGACGCAGAGATCGACGTCTTCTGGCTTGTTCACGGTCCACACGTGCACCTGGTGTCCCACCTGCTTCAGGCGCTGGATGTACCCCGGGTGACTGCGCACGATCCGCATCGAAGGGCCTGCGATCCGGACACCGGCGGGCAGTCGTCCGTCGCGCAGCCGGGGGGAGAGGAACTGCAGCAGATAGACGGTCGGCAGGGCCGGAGAGGCGGCCCGCACGCGGTGCAGCGAGCGTGCCGAGAAGCTCATGATCCGTACCGGCGACTCGGCCGGCGACTGCGGGGCCTCCAGCCCGAACCGCTTCAACAGGTGCAACAGCCGCTCCTCGACCTGCCCGGCCCAGCGCGTCGGGTGTTTGGTCTCGATGGCCAGGTCGACGGGGCGCCCGGCGTCGGCGACGAGTTCGAGCAGGCGCTCCAGAGTGAGGACGGCGGTCTCCTCGGGGTCCTGCGGGCGGTGCTCCCAGTCCGGTTCCTCGTCGCGGCTCTTCCAGGAGCCGAAGTCCAGGGCGGCGAGGTCGGCGAGTTCCAGGGCGGAGACCGCGCCGCGGCCGTTGGACGTACGGTTGACGCGCCGGTCGTGGACGCAGACGAGATGTCCGTCCGCGGTCAGTCGGACATCGCACTCGAGGGCGTCGGCGCCGTCCTCGATCGCCTTCTTGTACGCGGCCAGGGTGTGCTCAGGGGCTTCTTCGGAGGCTCCGCGGTGAGCGACGACCTGGATCGGGTGCTGTCGTGCGAGGGTCACCGCGTCATGGTGCCACCGTCAAGGAGAGCGCGCGGGACCGGAAGCCGACGCCGGGACGTCGGCGAGGTGTCGGGAATGCAGAATTTTGTTCGGCAGAGTCCGATATAAAGAAAGGTCGAGGACCCACAGTCACCGCTTATGGTGCCCTGACGCCCTGTGGGAAAAGCTTGTCCACGTACCAAGCGCATGCACAGCTGAAGCGCGCCCGGCACCGCGCGGAGCGAGCGAGTGCGGCCGAGTGCGACCCAGAAGAAACAGTTGTGGAACTGAGGAGAAGAGCTGTGAGCACCGAGAACGAGGGCACCGAGGTACCCCCGGCGCCGTCCGCGCCTCCCGTGCCGGTGGACGCTCCCGCTCCCGTGCCGGGCGCGGCCTCCGAAGGGCACGCGCCGAGCGGTGGGACCCCGGCTCCGGCCGCGGTGGGCGCCCCGCCCGTGGGAGGTGTGCCGGCCGCGGCGGGCGTCCCGCAGCCGGAGGGTGCGCCGACGGGCCAGTTCCCGCCCATGGCCGCAGGACAGCCGGGCGTCCCCCCGGCTGCCGAGGCGGGGTGGCCGCCACCGCCGGCCACCCCCGCGTATGGCGGCGGCGGTGGGGGCGGCGTGTGGGGTGCCTCGTACCACCAGCCCGCCCCGAAGCCGAAGAAGGGCCGTGGCGGTCTGGTCGCCGCGATCCTCGTCGCCGCGCTGGTCGCGGGCGGTGTGGGCGGTGGCATCGGGTACCAGCTGGCCAAGAACGGCGACTCCGGCGGCTCGACGACCGTCTCCGCCGCCACCAGCGGCGGCGACGTCAAGGTCCCCTCCGGCTCGATCGCGGGTGTGGCCGCCAAGGCGCTGCCGAGCACCGTCACCATCGAGGCCGCGAGCGCCAACGGTCAGGGCGGTACCGGCACGGGTTTCGTCTTCGACACCCAGGGCCACATCGTCACCAACAACCATGTCGTCGCCGAAGCCGTCGACGGCGGCAAGCTGACGGCGACGTTCCCCAACGGCAAGAAGTACGACGCCGAGATCATCGGGCACGCACAGGGCTACGACGTCGCCGTCATCAAGCTCAAGAACGCCCCGTCAGACCTCAAGCCGCTTCCGCTCGGTGACTCGGACAAGATGGTGGTCGGCGACACGACGATCGCCATCGGCGCCCCCTTCGGCCTGTCGAACACGGTGACCACGGGCATCATCAGCGCCAAGAACCGCCCGGTGGCGTCCAGCGACGGCAGCTCCGGCAGCAGGGCGTCGTACATGAGTGCCCTGCAGACCGACGCCTCGATCAACCCGGGCAACTCCGGTGGTCCCCTCCTGGACGCACGGGGCGCGGTCATCGGCATCAACTCGGCGATCCAGTCCACGAGCAGTGGCGGTCTGGGCGGCAGCGGCCAGTCCGGCTCGATCGGGTTGGGCTTCGCGATCCCGATCAACCAGGCCAAGTACGTCGCCCAGCAGCTGATCAAGACGGGCAAGCCGGTCTACGCGAAGATCGGAGCCTCGGTCTCGCTGGAGGACTCCTCGGGCGGGGCGAAGATCACCAGCCAGGGCACGGGCGGCTCCGCCGCGGTCGAAACGGCGGGCCCCGCGGACAAGGCGGGCCTGAAGCCGGGTGACGTGATCACCAAGCTCGACGACAGGGTGATCGACAGCGGACCGACCCTGATCGGCGAGATCTGGACCCACAAGCCCGGTGACACGGTCACGATCACCTACCAGCGCGACGGCCGGTCCCACACGGTGGACCTCACCCTGGGATCCCGCGTCGGTGACAACTGACCAGCCTCCACGGGATGGACAGCACGTCTGAGGGTCTTCCTTCTGACCGGGGAGCCGCGCGAGGTGCGACCGACACCTTGAGGAGTCGCAGGCAGGGGTCGGAGGCGTCGGCTTCCGGCTTGTCGGCCCGTTGACCTGTCAGGCCCGAGACCCCGGATCGGTGAGCGCCGGCGCCGCAGGCGTACGAAGTGACCGGTACGACAGCGGCACTCCGTCAGCGACCGCGATGACAACGCCCGCGTCGTTCGGCACCGGTCCCTCCCCTCGTGGGGACCGGTGCCGAACGGTGGGGCGGCGTAGATCTCGCCGCACCGGTACGGATCAGGTGAAACCGGACCGTGGTCGGTGCGACAGCGGTCCTGTCGGGACCGGCTCTACGGCTCTCTCGAGCTCACACGGTGAGACCGCCGCCACTGTCCCGTCACTTCGGCGTGATTCGGCCGAGAACATGCGGCGTCGTGCGTCGTCTCTCCGGGAGCTGGTGGCCTGGGCGGGCGACGCCCGGTTGATGTGCTCCTGCGTCGAGATCTTGCCATCTGCGCTTTCCGCCAAGGAGATTCCGGCCACGACCGGACGACTAAACCGCAGGTCAGGCGTATAGAGTGGGTTTTCCGGTCCGGACGTTCGGGTGTGGCGGAAAGTAAGGAGTGGAGGCCTTGAGTTCCGACTCAGGGGCACGCACAGCCTTCGCAGAACGTCTGGCGCTGCTGTACAAGGAGGCCGGTAACCCTCCCCTCAAGCGCGTGGCCGAGGCGGTCGACCGGCTCCAGCGGATCGACGAACGCGGGCGCCCCGTGCGGGTGTCCGCTCAGCGGATCAGCGACTGGCGACGGGCCAAGAACGTGCCTGCCCAGTTCGTCGCACTCGCGGCGGTACTGCACATCGTGATCCCGCAGGCACGGCGCTTGCGGCCCACGCCCGTGTCCGAGGGCCTGTACGACCTGACCCAGTGGCAGCACCTGTGGGAGCGAGCGCTCGCCGATCCGGTCGTCGATCGCTCGACGACATCCACGGACGAGGAGGAACGACCTCCGGTCGGAACGCCGAGCGCCGTCCCCGTTGTGTGCCCCTACCGGGGGCTGGCCTCGTACCGTCAGCAGGACGCCCGATGGTTCTTCGGCCGGGAGCGGAGCACGGATGCCCTTGTCGGTCAGCTTCGCGCGGCGGAGAAGACGGGCGGCCTGGTCATGCTCGTGGGCGCCTCAGGGGCGGGAAAGTCCTCCCTGCTGAGCGCCGGTTTGGTGCCCGCGCTGCGGAACGGCGTAGCGGGCGAGGAGACCAGCCGGGCGAGGGACGTGGTCCTGCAGTTTGTGCCGGGAAGCGATCCTTCCGCGGAGCTGGTCCGCCGGATACCCGAACTCGCGCACCTCGTTCCCACCGCGGAGGGACCGGCAGGGGAGGAACCTCACACCTCGGAATTCGCTCACGTGGCGCGGGAGGCCGTCACGGCATGGGCGCGGCGCGAGACGCCATCCGGCGCGCGTCCGGTTGTCATCGTGGACCAGTTCGAGGAGGCGTTCACCCTCTGCTCGGACGAGGCGAACAGACGCACCTTCATCCAGCTCCTCCATGCCGCGTGCACGCCCGCCGGGCCCGGGGACGCAGCCCCCGTCCTCGTCGTCCTCGGCGTACGCGCGGACTTCTACGAGCAATGCCTCGGATATCCCGAACTGGCCGACGCGCTGCAGCACCGTCACATGGTGCTCGGGCCGCTGACCGCCACGGAGCTGCGTGAAGCGGTGACCGGTCCGGCCAAGGCCGTGGGGCTGGAACTTGAGCCGGGGCTGGCGGAGCTGATCGTCCGGGAAGTCGGCGCCGGCGGCCCCCGTGGTGCGCATGACGCGGGAGCGTTGCCGCTTCTCTCCCACGCGCTGCTCTCCACGTGGCAGCGACGGAAGGCGGGACGGCTGACGCTGACCGGCTACCGCGCGGCGGGCGGATTCCAGGGAGCGGTGGCGGCGACCGCCGAGCGGGCCTGGTCCGGCCTCGATCCCGCGGCACGCACGGCCGCGAGACTGCTCCTCCTCAGGCTGGTCCGGCTGGGCGAAGACACCCAGACCACCCGGAGGCGGGGGACGCGGCGCCAACTGGCGGAGGAATCCGCGGATCCCGGCAAGACGGAGGAATCACTCGAGGCGCTGGTGCGCGCCCGGTTGGTGACACTCGACGCGGAGACCGTGGAGATCACCCATGAAGCGCTGCTCCACGCCTGGCCGCGCCTGCGTGACTGGATCGACGAGGACAGGCACGGCCACCTGCTGCGCCAGCGACTCGAGGAGGACGGCAGGGCCTGGGAGAGCTCGAACCGCGACACGTCACTGCTTTACCGCGGTTCGCGTCTGGAGCAGGCCCACGACTGGGCGAAATCCACCGGTGGCGCCTCCTTGACCAGGAGTGCGGTGGAGTTCCTCGCTGCTTCCGTACGGCTGCGCAAGCGCACGGTCAGGATCAGTCGTGGCGCGGTGTCGGCTCTGGTCGTCCTGGCGGTGCTGGCCGCCGGTTCGGCGGCGCTCGCGTGGCGGCAGCGGGACGATGCCGTGTTCGAGCAGGTGCTCGCCGAGGCCGATCGGGTCCAGTACACGGATCCATCGTTGTCCGCTCAACTCGACCTGGTGGCACACCGCCTGCGACCACGCGACAAGGGCACGAACAGCAGGCTGATATCGACCGTCAACGCGCCGCTGGCCACGCCGCTCCTCGGTCACACCGGCGCCGTCTATCTCACCTCGTTCAGCCCGGACGGGCGGATCCTCGCCACCGCCAGCTACGACCGGACCGTTCGACTGTGGAACGTGTCCGACCCGACCCGCCCCAAGCTCCTGGGTAAGCCCCTCACCGCCCACACGAGCTGGGTGAGCAGCGCCGTCTTCAGCCCCGACGGCCACACCCTCGCCAGTGCTTCCGACGATGGCACGGTCCGGCTGTGGAACGTGCGGGATCCCGCACGCCCGCACCCGCTCGGTGCGCCCCTGACCGGCCGTCCCGGCACGGTCTACCTGCTTGCCTTCAGCCCCGACGGACACACCCTGGCCTCCGCCAGTGAAGACCACACCGTTCGTCTGTGGGACGTGCGCGATCCACGTCGGCCGAGGGCGCTTCGCGCCTTGACCGGCCACACCGCCGCCGTGCGCTCCGTGGCGTTCAGCCCCGACGGGCGGACGCTGGCGGCCGGTGGCGACGATGGCACGATCAGGCTGTGGAACATGGCCGATCCGCGTCGTCCGAGGCAGATCGAAGTGGTGCTCACCAGTCACAAGGGCACGGTTCACTCCGTGGCCTTCAGCCCCGACGGCCGCACCCTCGCCAGCGGCAGCGCGGACGACACCATCCAGCTCTGGAACGTGGCCGATCCACGGCACACGACACCGCTCGGCGTCCCGCTCACCGGCCATACCGGTCCCGTATGGTCAGTGGCCTTCAGCCCCGACGGAACGATGCTCGCCGCCGGCAGCGCGGACAGCACGGCGAGTCTGTGGAACGTCAGAGATCCGGCATACCCGTCGCAGGTCGGTGAGTCGCTCACCGGCAGCAGCGGCGAGATGTACACCGTGAGCTTCAGCCCCGACGGGCGAACCCTCGCCACCGGCAGCGGCGACAACAAGGCTCGCCTGTGGTCGATACCCACGTCGGACATGATCGGCAGCATCGGAGCGTTCCGCCCGGACGGGCGGGTGCTTGCCACGGCCGCACGCGACGGAAAGATCCGGCTGTGGAACGTGGACACTCCCGACCGGCCCGTAATGCTGGGCAAGCCGTTCATACCCGGGACAGGCGACGTGACCCATTCGCTGGCGTTCTCCCCCGACCGCCGCACGCTCGCGATGCTGACGGGAAGCAGCGCGGTGCAGCTGTGGAACGTCACCGACCCGACCCGGCCCGTGCCCTACGGACGGCCCGTCGCACTGCGCACGCGATTCGCCGGTCCCGGCGCGCTGGCCTTCAGCCCGGACGGGCGCACGCTGGCAACAGCCCATGACGACCGCACGATCCAGTTGTGGGACGTCGGCGACCCATCCCGCCTTCATCCGCTCGGCGTGCCACTCACCGGTCACAAGGGCTACGTCAACACTCTCGCCTTCAGCCCGGACGGCCGTACCCTGGCCAGCGGCAGCGCGGACGCCACCGTCCGGCTGTGGAACGTGGCCGCCCCACATCATGCCGTCCGACTCGGCGCGCCTCTCACCGGGCACCTGGGGCCCGTCAACGCCCTCGCCTTCAGCCCGGACGGCCGTACTTTGGCCAGCGGCAGCGACGACGACACGGTCCGGCTCTGGGACATCACCGAGTCCCCCAAGGCCGTGCGGTCGCACCCTCCCCTCAAGGGCCACACCGAAGCAGTCGCATCGCTGACGTTCAGTCAGGACGGCCGCACACTGGCCAGCGGCGGCAACGACAACACGGTCCGGCTCTGGAACGTCACCGTCCCCTCCGAGGCCGCCCCCATCGGTCAGTCGATGAGCCCCAACGCCAAGACAGGAAATTTCCTGTCGTTCAGCCCCAACAGCCACATGCTCGGAGTGTCGAGCGGTGCCGATACCGTCCGGCTGTGGAGCCTGGACATCGACGAGGCGATTCGTCGTATCTGCTCGACCACCCGGGGCGTGCTGACGCCGGAGAAATGGCACGAGTATCTGCCCCGCCTGTCGTACAAGCTTCCGTGCGGTCGGTAACGGATAAAGCCCCACCTCGGGCGCCGTGATCCGGGTCACAGCCCCTCCCCGGGAGCCGAGCGGTCGTCTCCCGACGCGCGACCGGCCTTGTTACGCTGGCAGCAGCCCGGTCGTTGGCGCATCCCCCGTCGCCAGCGACCGGGCGCTTGTCCGGCAGGGGGAACGAAAGCGCTCATAACGCACCCGATCTCCCGCGTGTCGGCTCGGATCAGGAGACGGCTGCTGATCGGTGGCGACAGCGCCGGTGGGCGAAAACAGTGTCAGTGGACCCCGTGCGGACCTCGTACGGACCACGCCGCCACGATCCGGCTCGATCCCGGTACGCTGTACCCGCTCCGCCCCTGGTGGCCGGGGCCGAGGTGGGTTGCCCGAGCGGCCTAAGGGAACGGTCTTGAAAACCGTCGTGGCGCGAGTCACCGTGGGTTCAAATCCCACACCCACCGCCATGTGAAATGGCCCCTGACCAGGTGAATCGGTCAGGGGCCGTTGTGCTGCGCGGTGCCCGCTCCGCGCCGTGATTCCCCGTGGTTTCCCGCTCGATCGGGCATGGAAGGGGCACGCATGAGGCACGGGCCGACCACCGCATTTGGAGATCCGTCGGGCAGCGGGCTTGCTGCCGCACAGAGGTGACGCCCACGGCATGCGCGCGGGCAAGTCGCGGTCGCAGGCCGCTCGTGCGTGGAGGGGCGGGTACTCGCCGGCGGTTCCGTGGCGAACTCAGCTGGACGGCGTGACCGGGGACCGCATGCCGAGCCACTGCTCGGCGCCCCAGGCCTCGAACCGCTCTACCTCAGTGAACCCCAGTTTCGCCGCGAGACGCATCGAGCCGACGTTGGCGGTCTGGGTGGTGAGCACCACCGGCTCGCCGGGAAGCGCGCCGGCGAGCCAGTCGAGCGCCGCCGCGCACGCCTCGGCCGCGTACCCGAATCCCCACGCCCGCGGCAGGAACAGGTAGCCGAGATCGGCCTTCCCCGCGGCAGCCGGGCGCTGGTGTCCCGTTGCTCTCCTGAGCAGGATCTGGCCGATCATCGACCCGTCGAGATCAACGACGAAGTTCCCGGGCCGCCGCTCGGGCGCCTCGGGCATCTGGCGCTCAAGCTCGGCACGCGGCCGGGGGCCGCCGAGGTAGGTGTGCACCTCTGGCGAGGCGAACAGCTCGATGAACGCCGCACGGTCCCGGGTCTCGGGCTCACGGAGCACGAGCCTCTCGGTCCTGATCGGCTCAGGCGGCCAAGCCACGGGTCCCAGATCTTCCATCCGCGCACGCTAACAGGTGGCCAAACCAACCGAGCCGAAAACGTTGACTCCACCTGGATCCGAACTCCGAACAGCACCCAACGATTGATCGGGACCTCTGATCGGGATCTCGTAGACGATCTCGAGTGAGGGCCGCTGCGGATCAGCACTCGTCGGGTCGGTCGGCAGCGCCCCCTCCGAGGGGCCGATCACCGTGCGACACCGAGCGTCAGGGTGGGGGTCCGCGCCCACAGGCCGGGGGGATATCCCCACCAAGAAGAGCCCCGCTGACTCCATCGCTGGCGCTTTGCTCGCTGATTACCGTCGACAACGCAGTTGACCAGCAAGGAAAGGAACGTCATGGCCTGGCGCCGCGACAGCATGGAAACCGAGCGGGACCGGAGTGGGCCCCCTGCGATCGAGCTGCGCGCCGTCACCCGTGCTCATGGGCGAGGCGCTACGGCCGTGCAGGCGCTCCGCGGAGTGGACCTGGCGTTGGAGCGGGGCAGTTTCACCGCGGTGATGGGCCCGTCGGGGTCGGGGAAGAGCACGTTCCTGCAGTGTGCCGCCGGTCTGGACCGGCCGACCTCGGGGCAGGTGTTGCTCGGCGGGGAAGAGGTCACCCAGCTGAGCGAGGATCGGCTGACGAAGCTGCGGCGCACGCGTATCGGGTTCGTCTTTCAGTCCTTCAACCTCCTGCCTTCCCTGACCGTGCTGCAGAACGTGCTGCTGCCGCAGCGGCTCGCGGGTGAGCGACAGGACCGGCGGCGGGCGCAGCAGCTCCTGGCCGAAGTCGGGCTCCCGGACCACGGGAGCAGGCGTCCTGGGCAGTTGTCGGGCGGGCAGCAGCAGCGTGTGGCGATCGCGCGCGCGCTGATAACGGAGCCGGAGGTGGTGTTCGCGGACGAGCCGACCGGCGCCCTGGACACCCGGTCCGCCCGGGAGGTCCTCGGGCTGCTGCGCCGTGCGGTCGATGTCATGGGTGCCACGGTCGTCATGGTCACCCATGACCCGGTGGCCGCCTCCCACGCGGACCAGGTGCTCTTCCTGGCCGATGGGGCGTTGGTGGGAAATCTGTGGCGTCCCGACCCGCAGGCGGTGGCCGACCGGATGGTGGCACTGACCGTTGGGGCCGACGGGTTCGTGGGGGCGGCGGCGTGACGAATGGTCTCGCGCGGGCCTCCGTGCGCTTCAGGCCCGCGTCCTTCGTGGGCAGCTTCGTTGCGTTGCTGCTGGGAGCGTTGATCATCACCGCCTGCGGCACTCTGCTGCAGACCGGCATCACCGCGCACGTGGAAGCCGTGCGCTACGCGGATTCCCCCGTGGTGGTCTCCGGTGATCCCTACGTCCGGTTCAGTTATCAGGAGGGCGGGGACAGGGCATCGACGCAGATCGCTCTGCCGGAGCGCAGCCACGTCGACAAGGCACTGGTGGCCGAGATCGCCGCCCGCCCCGCAGTGGCCGCGGCCGTGCCGGACCTGTCCTTCCCCATACAGGTGGTGAAGGAGGCGGGCGCGCTGCCCGCGCTGACCGGACGGAACTTCTCGGCAGCCGCCCTCACCGCTGACGACCCCTCCGCCGCGCGGAAGGGACACGCGCCTGGGGCTGGGGAGGTCGTGCTGGAGGAGAGCGCAGCCCGAGCCGCACACCTTGCGCCGGGAGACCGCCTCTCACTGCTTGCCCCCGGCGGCAGCGGGAGTTACGTGGTCTCCGGGCTGATCTCCGCGAAGGCCGATGGCCCGAGTGCGTGGTTCGCGGACGGGGTGGCCGAGAGGCTCTCCGGGCATCCCGGGACGGTGGACGCCATCGCCGTGACCCCCCGTGCGGGCGTGACCGTCTCCGCCCTGGCCGGACAGGTACGCCAGGCCGTGCACGGCCGCGCCAAGGTCGCCACCGGTGACGCGCGCGGAGCCGTCGAAGTGGCGGCTCTCACCGAGGGCAAGGAGGTCCTGACCGGGCTGGGCGGCTCCTTCGGCGGTGTCGCGGCGATGACCGCGGTCTTCGTCGTCATGGGCACGATCGCGCTGGCCACGGGACAGCGAGCCCGTGAGTTCGCCATGCTGCGTGCGATCGGCGCGACGCCCCGTCAGATCCGCCGCACCATCGCCACCGAGGCAGTGATCCTCGCACCTGTCGCAGCCGCGCTGGGGGTGCTGCCGGGCCTGGCACTGGCCCGCTGGTGGTTCGGTGAACTCGTCGACCGCGGCGCCGTGCCCGAGCAGGTGTCCCTGGACGTCGGCGTGCTGCCGATGGTGGTCGCGGTGGGGGCCTGTGTGCTGGCCGCGCTGACGGCCGGCTGGGTGGCCGCGCGCCGACCCGCCAGGCTTCGCCCCAGCCAGGCGCTCGGGGAAGCTTCCGTGGAGCGCGCCCGGCCTGGCGTGATCCGGATCGTCATGGGGCTGGCCGCCCTCGCGGGCGGCGGTGTACTGGCCACCCTTGCCGCCCGGCTCGGCGGCAGCGACGCCGCCAACACCGCCCTCGGCGTGATCATGTGCTTCCTGCTCGCCGTCGCCCTGCTCGGTCCGCTGCTGGCGCACCTGTGCGCGAGCGTTTTCGGTCTGCCCCTGCGGGCGGGCGCCGCAGGAGCCGCCGGCTCCCTGGCCGCCGACAACACGCGCGCCCAGGCCCGCCGCCTGGCCTCCGCCATCACTCCGATCATCATGGTCACCGCCTTCTGCGGCACGCTGCTCTTCATGCAGAGCACCATCCGCCACGCCTCCGGCGAGAACGTCAAGCACGCGGTCGTCGCCGACCACGTGCTCGGCTCGACCGGCCCCGGCCTGCCCGCGACCGCCGCCGAGCGGGCGGCGCGGCTACCTGGCGTGAAGTCCGCGACCGGAGTGCTGCGCACCGGGGCCGTCTACCGGTCCGGCAACGAACTGAACTCGACGACGGTCCTGGGTGTCTCCGGTGACCCGGGCAACCTGCCCAAGGTGCTCGACCTCGGCGTGAAGAGCGGCTCGTTGCGCGCACTCGGATCCGGGACGGTCGCACTGGACACCACGATCGCCAAGGACCTGGACGTGAAAACCGGTGACCGGGTCTCCCTGTGGCTGGGCGACGGCACCAAGGTCCGGCCCACCGTGGTCGCCACCTACGAACGAGGCCTCGGTGTGGGCCAGGTCGTGATGCCCCGTGCCGCGGTCGCCGCGCATGTGACGGCCGCCCTGGACAGTCAGGTGCTCATCGCGGCCGCCCCCGGCGCCGACCGGCAGGCCACGACCCGGCAGCTGACCGCACTCGCTCCGGGGACGACCGTCACGGACGCGGCCGGATACGGCGCCCAGGCCGACCGGGCCCAGGAGCTCAACGCCTGGGCCAACACCGTCATGGCCGCCGTGCTCGGCGGATTCGCCGCCGTCGCCGCCGCCAACACCCTTGTGATGACCGTTCTTGACCGCCGCCGCGAAATCGGCTTGCTCCGCCTCTCCGGAACCACCCGCCGCCAAGTCCGGGACATGATGGCCTGGGAATCTCTCCTCGTCGCCGTATCCGGCCTCGCCCTCGGTGGCGCCATCGCCTGGACCACCCTCGTCCCGATCGCCCGCGGTCTCACCGGAGCCGCCCCCTACATCCCGACCAGCACCGCCTTGCTACTGGCTGCCGGAGCCGTCCTCCTCGCCCTCACCGCCACAGGCCTGCCGACCCTCGCACTGCTACGCACCCGGCCGATCGAAGCCGGTGCCGCACGGCAGTAGCGCCTGGTTCGCCGGCCTTCGCCGCGGCGTCTGCCGCATCCGTCCTCAGGGCCGCTGCCCCGTCATCCGTGCCGCCGACGCGATCGTCGCGAGGGCCTCGCGTTCCGTGAGGCCGGTGCGGATCGCGGCGTCGACCAGCGTGGGGGTCAGGTCGGGGCCGATCCCGTTCTCGTACGCCCGGCAGGCGGCCCAGAAGAGCCGGGTGTTGCGCTGGCCCTCGTGTGCGGCGAGGACGAACTGGACGAGGCCGTGCCCGTGCCGTCTGACCGGGGAAGGTGCGGCCGGGCGCGGACGCGGCGGGGGTGTGAGCAGGCGCAGCAGGGCAGGCGGGCAGGGTGCGGGCGCCAGGTGTGCGGTGCCCGGCGCAGTGCCGTACATGCCGTGTTCGGTGCGTGAGCCGGGGCCGACCAGGTAGCCGCCCGCGCCACGGACGTCGATGCCGGGTGCCAGACGGCTCGCCGAGTTCGGCACGACCACGTCGGGTGGGCCGCTCAGCCACAGGTGCCGGCCTCCGCTCGGGGTCATCACGATCACCGTTGCGGGGATCGTGAACAGGTGGCGCAACGCGAGTCCGCGCAGAGCTGCCAATGAGTCGGTTCCGGACTTGGTGTCGAGGTCGATGCCGATCAGGTGGTGGGGGCGCAGGCCGCAGGCGATGCCGTAGCCGGTGGCCCACGGCGCGGCGGCGAACAGTTCGCGGATGCGGCGGGGGTCGGTCGTGGCGTCGTACACCCCATGCCCGAAACGGCCGCATTCGCCGTGACAGGCGGGTGTCGACGGGGTGGGGTCGTCGCGGTGGGGGGAGCGCAGGGCCGGCAGTTTCGTCCGGGACAGCGGGATCACCGCGAGCCCGCGCTCCGCGACGGAGAGGGCGTGGGCCAGGGCCAGGGTGGTGGCCTGCCGGTCGATGGTGGCCATGGATCCAGTTTCGTACGTACGTTCGAAAAAGGAAAGAGGTAGTGCTGTCCGGTGTGTTGCGCGGAGTTCGTGACGGCGACCGACGGCTCGGGAAGGTGGTGATGAGTGGTCGGTCGAAAAGGTTCCGAAGCGGTTCATTCCGTGTGGCGCTTGGTGCTGGGTCGCCCTGATTCGATGGAGAAGGGCAGTTTGCGGTGAAGGGTGCCGCGAGATGGGTTTATTGACATGTGGTCACGCTTGAGGGCGAATCAGGGCCTCCAGCATGGTTCGTCGCGGCTGTGGTGGGCAACTCTGAAGTCGCGACGTCGTGTACCGGTCCGCAGCGGTAGACCAACTGCTCGGAGCCAAGCCCTACTTCACCTGCGTGTCAGCGAACCTGTCGGCACGCGCATGGTTTCGGAGGAATCACATGGCAAGCATCCGCACCGCCCGCGTCCTCGCTGCTGCCGCGGCCCTGCCCCTCGCCGCCACCCTCTTCACGGGTGTCGCCTCGGCGGACAACGGCTCCTTCGCGAACGACGGATCGAATGCGGCTGCCGCGAGTATGGGTGGCGGGGTAGGGCACGACAACAACGGCAACTCGTCCACCACACAACAACAGGCGGTCGGGTTCGGCGCCTCGAACCGGAGTAATACGGCCCAGGTGAAGGACTCCGCCTTCACGACCGTCAACCAGGGGAACGGGAACGTGGTCATCAACTTCGGCAAGCTGTGGTGAGCGGTGGGCCGATGTGACGCCATCGGCCCGAATTCCCTTCTTGGTGTGCTTTCTGGGGTCGTGACACGTGCGCGCGACGGTACTTCGGTGCCGTCGCGCGCACGTTTTGTTTGCGCACGGCCTGACACCTGAGTTCTGCGAGGGGCGGCGGTACGCGCCTTCCCCGCCCGCCGCGGCCCGGTGGACGTCTTCGGTGGGCCCGCGCGGACCAGTGCGGTCCTCGTACACACGCGCTCGGCTCGTGCGCTGGGGCTCGTCTCTCGGGGTGAACCCCCAAGGGTGCGCGCGGACTCGTCCACCTTCAGTAGGTGGGGCCAACCCCCCACCTACAACCTGAGGCGGATACCGCTTCGGGACCTGCGGCCGATCCGTCGCAGGCGGGACGAACCTAGCGTGGAGCCATGACCACACCCGTCTGCACCAGCGCTTCGAACGCCATGACGCGGACCCTTCCGTACCCGTCGTTCTCGTCGTACGTGAAGGCCCGCCAGCCGGTGCTGCTGCGCACCGCCCGGTCGCTGACCGCGAACCCGAGTGACGCGGAGGACCTGCTGCAGACGGCGCTGACGAAGACGTACGTCGCCTGGGACCGGATCCAGGACCACCGCGCGCTCGACGGGTACGTACGCCGTGCGCTGCTGAACACCCGGACCTCGCAGTGGCGCAAGCGCAAGGTCGACGAGTTCGTCTGCGACGAGATGCCCGAGCCTGAGGAGATGCCGGCCACGGACCCGGCCGAGCAACAGGCGCTGCACGACGCGATGTGGCGGGCCATCATGAAACTGCCCGCACGTCAGCGGGCGATGGTGGTCCTGCGCTACTACGAGGACCTGAGCGAGGCCCAGACGGCGGAGGTGCTCGGCGTCTCCATCGGAACGGTCAAATCGGCGGTGTCCAGGGCGCTGGGCAAGCTCCGCGAGGACCCCGAACTGGAGCCGGTCCGTTAGGGCCCTTCGTCCGGAGCGGGCCGGATCAGGGCGCGTTGCCGGACCCCGCGAGCCCGGCCTGATCCGATCCAGAGGCAGCAGTGCTGTGACCGGAGGGCTCACCGGGTCATCGGGTGAACGGGAGGTCCCTTGATCGATCATCCCGAGGCCTAGTGACATACCAAGTGGTATGTGCGCAGAATCTGCGCAACCTACTACCGCGCAGGCCGCCCGGGAGGACCGCTGTGCTGAGCACCATGCAGGACGTACCGCTGACCGTCACCCGCATCCTCGTTCACGGGGTACTGGTGCACGGACGCTCCCGGATCACCACCTGGACCGGGGAGGGCGAGCCGCAGCGACGCACCTTCGCCGAGGCCGGCGCCCGCGCGGTGCAGCTGGCCAACGCACTCCGCGACGACCTCGGCGTCAGGGACGACGACCGGGTCGCGACCCTCATGTGGAACAACACCGAGCACGTCGAGGCGTACTTCGCGATCCCCTCCATGGGCGCGGTCCTGCACACCCTCAACCTGCGCCTGCCCGCCGAGCAGCTGACCTGGATCGTCAACCATGCCGCCGACCGCGTGATCATCGTCAACGGTTCACTGATCCCCCTGCTCGCCCCGCTGCTGCCGCACCTGAGGACGGTCGAGCACGTCGTCGTCTCCGGCCCTGGCGACCGTAGCCCGCTCGACGGCTTCCCCGTGCGCGTGCACGAGTACGAGGACCTGATCGCTGGCAAGCCGACCACGTACGACTGGCCCGAGCTGGACGAACGCCAGGCCGCCGCCCTGTGCTACACCTCCGGCACCACAGGCGACCCCAAGGGCGTGGTCTACAGCCACCGCTCGATCTACCTGCACTCCATGCAGGTCAACATGGCCCAGTCGATGGGCCTGACCGACCAGGACACCTCGCTGGTCGTGGTCCCCCAGTTCCACGTCAACGCCTGGGGCCTGCCGCACGCCGCCTTCATGTCCGGCATCAACATGCTGATGCCGGACCGGTTCCTGCAGCCCGCCCCGCTCGCCGAGATGATCGAGGCCGAGCGGCCGACGCACGCCGCGGCCGTCCCCACCATCTGGCAGGGCCTGCTCGGTGAGCTGACCGTCAGACCTCGCGACGTCTCCTCTCTTGCGCAGGTCACCATCGGCGGCGCGGCCTGTCCGCCTTCCCTCATGGAGTCCTTCGACAAGCTGGGGATGCGTGTCTGCCATGCCTGGGGCATGACGGAGACCTCCCCACTGGGCACGGTTGCCCGTCCGCCGGCCCATGCGGTCGGCACGGAGGAGGAGTTCGCGTACCGGATCACTCAGGGCCGCTTCCCGGCAGGCGTCGAAGCCCGCATCATCGGACCCGGTGGCGAACGGCTTCCCTGGGACGGAGCGTCCGCGGGTGAACTGGAGGTGCGCGGACCATGGATCGCGGGCGCTTACTACAACGGCCCGGACGCCGAACCTCTGCGCCCGGTCGACAAGTTCAGTGAAGACGGCTGGCTCAGGACCGGCGACGTCGGCACCATCAGTCCCGACGGCTTCCTCACCCTCACCGACCGCGCCAAGGACGTCATCAAGTCCGGCGGCGAGTGGATCTCGTCGGTTCACCTGGAGAACGGTCTGATGTCGCACCCGGATGTCGCCGAGGCCGCCGTCGTCGCCGTTCCCGACGACAGATGGGGCGAACGCCCGCTCGCCGTCGTGGTGTTCAAGGACGATGCCGCCACCGACTTCGCCGCTTTGCGCACCTTCCTCTCGGAGGAGGTCATGATCGCCAAGTGGCAGCTCCCCGAGCGCTGGACGATCGTCGAGGCGGTCCCCAAGACGAGCGTCGGGAAGTTCGACAAGAAGGTGCTGCGTCAGCAGTACGCCATCGGGGACCTGGACGTCACCAGCATGTAAGGCCGAATGCGGGTCCCTCGGGGCGCTGTTTCACGTGAAACAGCGCCTCCGTGACATTTGGGTGGGTTGATCACCCTAGGTCGGGCTCAGTTCGTCCCGATCCGCGCCAGCAGATCCGCGATCCGCCCCTGCACCTTGGGGCTCGTCGAGCGCTCCGCCAGGAACAGGACCGTCTCCCCCGACACCAGCCGCGGCAGATCGGCCTCGTCGACGGCGGCGGTGTAGACGACGAGCGGGGTGCGGTTGAGCAGGTTGTTCGCGCGCAGCCAGTCGATGATCCCGGCCTGGCGGCGGTGCACCTGCATCAGGTCCATCACCACGAGGTTCGGTCGCATCTGTTCGGCGAGCGTGACGGCGTCCGTGTCCGAAGCGGCCTGGGCGACCTGCATCCCGCGCCGCTCCAGCGACGCGGTGAGCGCCAGCGCGATCTCCGAGTGCTCCTCGATGAGCAGTACACGTGGCGGGTGCTGCTCGGAGTCACGCGGAGCCAGTGCCTTCAGGAGTATGGCCGGGTCTGCGCCGTACGCCGCCTCGCGCGTGGCCTGTCCCAGTCCCGCCGTGACCAGCACGGGGACCTCGGCGGCCACCGCCGCCTGGCGCAGCGACTGGAGCGCGGTCCGCGTGATCGGGCCGGTGAGCGGGTCGACGAAGAGCGCGGCCGGGAAGGCGGCTATCTGCGCGTCGACCTCCTCACGGGAGTTGACGACGACAGGCCGGTAGCCACGGTCACTGAGCGCCTGCTGGGTCGTCACATCCGGCGCGGGCCACACGAGCAGTCGGCGCGGGTTGTCGAGCGGCTCCGGGGGCAGCTCGTCGTCCATCGGCTGTGTCTGGGGCTGGTCGGCGACCTCGACGGCACCACCGGGACCGTCGAGCGGCTCGGGACCCTCGTCGGCGTTCGCGTCCGGGGCTCCGATGGCGTACGACCGCCCTGCGCCCTGGGTGGCCGCGGCCAGGCGGGACTGTCCGGCCGGGGAGGACTGCGTCGGGAGTGGGGTCGATGCGGCCTGCGGATGCGGGCGCCCGGCCGTCTCCGTTCGCTCGCCCGCGGGCTCGGGAGGTGTGCCGAGTTTGCGGCGTCGGCCCGAACCGTTCGGCTGGTGCGGGGGAGGCGTGGACGACTGGGAGCGGGGCTGGGCCGCCGCCTGACGTGCGAAGGGCACACCCTGGCCGAGCGTGCGCACGCTGATGGCCCGTCCCTGCGTCGAGTTGGGATCGCCGGGTGCGGACGCCTCGGCGGGCAGGGGCTGAGCGGCTCGCGGCCGGGTGGTGCGCTCCGGAGGCAGCGGGGTGCCTGCCGACGGGGTGGGCTGCGGTAGAGGCAGCCCGGCCCCGGAGGTGTCACCGGAGCCCTGCCGGGGCTGCGGCTGGGCGGCCTGCGGGGGCACCGGAGTCCCAGATGGAGGCGTGGCGGCCGCGGGCAGGGACTGAGTGGGCTGCGGGCCGGGCTGCGCCTGTGCGGCGGGCTGTCCGGGGAGGGGCTGGCCGGGTGTGGCGGGCTGTCCGGGGAGGGGCTGGCCGGGTGCGGCGGGAACCGGCTGACCGGGTGCTGCTGCCGGCGCGGGCTGTACCCCGGGGCCGTGCTGCGTGGGAACCGGCTGACCAGGGGCCGTCTGCGTCAACGGCTGCTGCACGGGCAGGCCGGGGCCTCCCTGAGCCGGCACCCCCTGCGGGGGAACGGGCGGCTGGGCGACCTCGGGTGCGAGTACGCCCTGCGCAGGGGCAGGCTGCGGACCGTCAGGTGCCGGCACGCCCTGCGAAGGCGTTTCCCCGGCCGTATCCGTCCCGCGTGTTCCGTCCTGCAACTGCCGGGCGGGCGCGACGGCCTGGTGGGCACGGCGGCGGCCCGTGGGCACGGGCACCGGATGCGGTTGCGGCGGTGTGTGGTCCTCGGCCAGATCGTGCGGTGCCGCGTCATGGCGGCCCTCGTCGGCCTGGGCGCCAGGGAGCGGGCTCTGCTCCGGTGTGCGGTCGGCCTCGGCCGGCGGCAGCGCGAACACCTGCCGGGTACCGGAGTCCGCGGCTGCGGCGTTCGCCGCGGCGAGCGCGCGCCGGCGGCGTCCGGTGGGTTCCGGGGCCGTCCCGGCTCCCACCGGGGAGGGCGTGCCGGAGGCCGAGGGCAGAGTGGTCGGCGGCGTCTGCTGTTCGGTGTCGCGGCGGGCGCGCCGCCCCGTGGGGGTGGGTACGCCCTGCGGCGGCAGGGTCTCTTCCAGCCCGGTGGCCATGGTTCCCGCGGCATGCCCGGCGGCAGTCACCGCTGAGCCCTCGCTTCCGCTCTCGACAGGGTTCGGCCGTCCGCGCCGCCGTCCCCCACTTCCGGACGCCCCGGTCGTCTCCGCGACACCATCGCTCGCGGCCGCCTGTGTCGTCCCGGACACCTCGGTGGCGGGCTCCTCCGCGGCGCGCCGCCTGCGCCGCCCGGTGGGCGTCGTAACGGCCGTGTCGGAGGGCGGAGCGGAGTCGCCCACCTCGTTGTCCAGGAACGCGTCCACGGACGACCGGCGGGCCCGCCGCCGGCCACCGCACTGGTCGGACGGGACGGCCTCGGCGCCGAGGTCCTCCACGGGCGCCTCGATCGAAGTCGCCGCGACCGCGCCCGCACCACCGCCGAGCGGTACCTCCAGCACATACGCGTTGCCGCTCATGCCGGGTACCTGGTGCGTCTGCAGCACACCGCCGTGCGCACGCACGATGCCGCTGACGATCGGCTGGTGCACCGGGTCTCCGCCGGCGTACGGGCCGCGTACCTCGATGCGTACGACCTCGCCGCGTTGCGCGGCGGCCACCACGACGGTGTTGCCCATGTAACCGCCCGCGGAGACGGGCGCGTTGCCCGTGGAGTCGACACCCGCCACGTCCGCGACGAGGTGCGCGAGCGCCTGGGCGAGCCGCTGCGGGTCGACCTCGGCCTCGATGGGCGGGGCGTGCACGGCGAACTGCACACGTCCTGGCCCGATCAGTTCGACGGCCCCGTCGACTCCGGCGGCGATGACCGCGTCGAGCATGACGGGCATCCGTAGGAGCTCGACCTCGCCGACGTCCAGACGCTGGTAGCCGAGGACGTTGTCGACGAGCGTGGTGATGCGTGAGTAGCCGGCCGCGAGGTGGTGGAGTACCTGGTTGGCCTCGGGCCACAGCTGACCGGCGTCGTCCGCGGCGAGCGCGGACAGTTGGCCCCGCAGTTCGTCGAGGGGGCCGCGCAGGGAGTGGCCGAGTACGGCGAGCAGTTGCTCGTGGCGGGCGGCCAGCGCCTCGTAGCGGTCCTTCTCGCGTTCGCCGAGCGCGGCGTAGCGTTCGTCGCCGGCCGCGAGCTCCTCCGTGTGCCGCTCCCGCAGCTCGGCGAGCTCGGCAGCGTGCTCCTCGCGCAGCCGTTCCAGCTCCTCCGCGTGCTCCTTGGCGACCCGCTCGAGTTCCTGCTGGTGCTGCTTGTCGGCCTCGCTCTTCTCCGCGACGACCGCGTCGAACGGACGCCGGTCGGTGAACGTCATCACGGCACCGACGATCTGGTCGCCGTCGCGCACCGGCGAGGTCGTCAGGTCGACCGGCACCTGGTCGCCGCTCTTGGACCACAACACCTGTCCGCGCACCCGGTGTTTGCGTCCGGAGCGCAGCGTGTCGTGGAGCGGGGACTCCGCGTACGGGAACGGGGCGCCGTCCTCGCGGGAGTGCAGAACGAGGGTGTGCAGCTCTTTCCCGCCCAGATCGCTGGCCCGGTATCCGAGAATCTGCGCGGCGGCCGGGTTGACGAGCACGATCCGCCCGTCCGTGTCCGTGCCCACCACGCCCTCGGCCGCGGCCCGCAGGATCATCTCGGTCTGCCGCTGGGAGCGGGCGAGTTCGGCCTCCGTGTCGATGGTTCCGGACAGGTCCCGGACGACGAGCATGAGGAGTTCGTCGCCCGTGTAGCCCTGGCCGTCGTACGCCTGCCGGCCGTCTTCCAGGTTGGCGCTCGTGACCTCGACGGGGAACTCGCTCCCGTCGGTCCGCCGGGCGGTCATCCGCGTGGGCTTCGTGCGCCCTTGAGAGTCCGTGGAGTCGGGCCGTCGCATGGATCCGGGGATCAGCCGCGAGTCGAACCGCGGCAGCAGATCGAGCAGTCCCCGCCCCACCAGGGCCGTCCCCGGCGCCTCGAAGGCCTCCAGGGCGATGGTGTTGGCGTTGACGACGGTCCCGTTCGCGTTGACCAGTACCAACGCGTCGGGCAACGCGTCCAGTATGGCAGCGAGGCGAGCAGCCCCTCGGGATGGCCTGCTGCTCACGAGACGCTTCCTCCCTGTTACCGCACCTTGCCGACCGCGGGGGCCATCTTGCCAACCGGCCCGCGACGTGTCACGCGAGGGAGTCTACGGGCAGTGCCCCGACCCGCGGCGTCGGATGAGCGGGAAAACCGCACGCGAAAGTGCCCAGCACCTGTGAACGCGCGGGCCGTTCCCGTGGAACCGATGTTCTCCGGCCGCGGGCCGTGACCGGTGGGAGAGCGGGCGCTACGAGCGCACGTCCGGCAGCAGGGGCACCAGGTCGTTCCAGCGGGCGATCTCGCAGCCGTTCTTGCGGTTGTAGCGCGCGTCGACCGGCCGCCCGGCCCAGGTCCCGGTGATGCGCGCGGTGGCCGGGCCGCCGTACTCCATCGTGCACAGGCGCAGCGGCGGCACCGGTGCGAACGGGTCCCGGCCCCAGACGGTCCGCCGGTCGAGTGCGGCGCATGCGTCGACGGGATCCGGATGGCTGCCCCGACTGGGGTGACAGCGCAGCAGGTACGTCCCGTCGGCACGCCCGGCGTGGCGGACGGTGACGACGAGCCGGTCCCCGCCAGGGACGGCAGGATCGACATGGTCGTACGCCACGGCGGGAGCCGCGGCCACGGTGAGGAGGGCGACGGCACCGAGGAGCACGCCGCGCGAGGTGATCTGAACCATGCCGTGACTAACGGCGGCGGGGCGTTGCGGTTGCGGGCGTGGCGGGAGTGGCGAAGGGGACGGCCGGGGCATCGCCGAACGGGAAGCGGTGTGTGACGTCCGCCGGGGCGTCCGCACGGATCCCGCCTCGTCGATCCCGTCGCACGGATCGCGGCCGGTGCTTTGCCCTGTGGCCTTTCGGCCTAGTACCGTAGGGGGCGATTGGTGACACCGCACTCGACTGTGTCATCATCTGCACGCACCACTCGCGCTTGCGCGGGCGGTTGTGCTGGAGGCGTCGCCTAGTCCGGTCTATGGCGCCGCACTGCTAATGCGGTTTGGGCCTTAAAGCCCATCGAGGGTTCAAATCCCTCCGCCTCCGCGCTTGATCACGAAAGCCCCGGTCCTTGTGACCGGGGCTTCGGTGTTTCTGGGGCGGTTTCGCCTCCCGGCCGACAGGCCGGCCCGCGAGCCGCCTCGCACCCTGCATAGCGTTTCCGCAGGTCACAAGGGGTGTGGCAAACGGATTTCACATGACGGCGGCCGTCATGTAATGTTCTTCCTGTCGCCGCGAGCGGGCCGAAAGGACCGAGAGCGGGGGCGAATACAAAAGACAAGCACTCGTAGCTTAACGGATAGAGCATCTGACTACGGATCAGAAGGTTGCAGGTTCGAATCCTGCCGAGTGCACACAGGTCAAAGGCCCCTGGGGATCATTCCCAGGGGCCTTTGACATCAACCGCTGACATCAACGCGGTCCGAAGTGCCGATCACTCCTCTGCGTGCGGCTCCTGCTCGTCCTCTGCTTCCTCCCCCGGATCATCCAGCCCAAGAGCGTCATCCATCCGGTCAGCAGCGGCCTTGAGCGTCGTGCTCATGACGTGCGCGTAGGTGTCGAGCGGCATCGTGATCGTGCTGTGGCCGAGTGTCTCCATGATCGTGCGGGCGTCCACGCCCTGAGCGAGCAGGAGCGAGGCGCACGTGTGCCGAAGATCGTGCACCCGCACCCGCACCCGTCGCACGCCGGCGTCCCGGCACAGGATCGTGAGCATTCGGTTCAGGCTGCGGGGGTCGGTGACGCGACCGGTCGTCGTGGTGAAGATCAGCCCGTCCGGCTGCCCCGGCGCCGGCTGCCACTTCTTCCCAGCGACCTTCCGTTCCCGCTCCTGCTGAGCTCGGTGCTGCACGAGCGCTCGCACGCAGTGCTTCGGCAGGGACACCGTACGAACGGAACGCATGGTCTTGGGGCTGCCGAAGATCAGTTCCCGCCGGATGCGCTGGACGTTCCGGCGGACGCGCAACTGTTCGTTCGCAAGGTCGAAGTCCGCCCACGTGAGGGCGAGCGCCTCGCCTCGACGCAGGCCCGTCGACACCAGCAGCAGCCACAGTGCGTAGAGGCGGTGTGAGCGGGCGGTCTTGAGCATGAGGCGAGCCTCCGCGGCGTCCAGCGGGCGCACCTCCTTGCGGGTGACCGTGGGGGTCTCCACAATCCGGGCGACGTTCCGCGCGATCAGTTCCTCTCGGATCGCCTGCTGAAGCGACGACCGAAGGACGGCATGGATGTACTGGACGGTCCGGGCGGACGGTCGGCGCTCGCAGCAGCGGCCTACGGCGCAGCACGAGCGCTTGCCCTCCGGGCGCTCCGCGTCCGCGCCCCGCAGGCAGCACAGGCAGGAGTCCTTGAACTCCGCGAGGAACCGGCGCACGTCCGCAGGGGACAACCGGTTCAGCCGCTTCTTGCCGAGGGCGGGCCGGATGTACAGGCGGGTCAGCCCCTCGTAGCTGTTCAGCGTGGACGGCTTGAGTCGCTGCGGCGCGATGGTGGCGAGCCAGTAGGTGAGGACGTGTCGGCTCCCGGTGGCGTGCTGGCCAGCAGTGGGCTGGTCCAGACGCACTATCAGGACGAAATCACCGTACGCATGCCAACACGTACGGAGTCCGTCCGTCGTGTCCGGGAGAGCTCGCGATTTAGGCCAGGATCTGACCGCTATGGCCTTTAGCGTGGTTCCTGAACGAGCGAACGGAACAGGGAAGGCGGAGACATGACCGGTAACGAACTGCGCACCCATGACCTGGCCGACGTGCGGGCTGCCAGTGGCGAGCGGGCCGACCTGCTCGAGGCACTGGCCAAGCAACGGCACTTCCTGCGCTTCACCACCCGCGATCTCACGGACGAGCAGGCCGGGCAGCGGACGACCACCAGCGAACTGTGCCTGGGCGGTCTGATCAAGCACGTCACCGCCGTCGAGCGGAACTGGGTGGAATTCATCCTGAACGGCCCTGCGGCGATGGGCGACTTCACCACCATGACCGAGGCCGACTGGGCCCGGCGGGCCGAAGAGTTCCGGCTGCTGCCCGGCGAGACGCTGGCCGGCGTGCTGGCCGACTACGCAGAGACGGCCCGCAGGACCGACGAGCTGGTCGCCTCCCTGCCCGACCTGGACGCCACCCAGCCGCTGCCGAGGGCGCCGTGGCACGAGCCCGGCACACGCTGGTCGGCCCGCCGGGTGCTGATGCACATCATCGCCGAGACCGCCCAGCACGCTGGACACGCCGACATCATCCGGGAGTCCCTGGACGGCGCCAAGAGCATGGGCTGACCGGCGGCACGGTCGGAACTTGTGCCCTTCGCGCACCCGTCGGAGCCGAGGGCTGCCGTCCGTCGGTTCATCTTCCGCGCCTCGCCTCCTTCATCGTCTCGGACCGCGTGTCAGTGGCCGTGTCTACCCTGGACAGCGATGACTCAGGTGTGGCGATGCACGGGGCTGCGGTGGGGTGACGGCGTGCCCGTGCTCAGGTGGGAAGGCGGGCGGCGCAGTGCTCTGACGCGGGGGAAGCGGGTGGCCTTCGCCGTGGTGGCGGGGGGTGTGCGGACGTGTGTCGGAGCGCGGGGACACGGGTGTCCGACGCGGGCTGTGGTGTCCGGGCGGAGTACCGGCGCGCGGTGCGAGGAGTGCGCGCGGCTCGACCGGGCGCACTCCGTCGCCGCCGACACGGTCGCCGACGATCCGCGGCCCTACCACGTGTATCTGGCGTGGTTCGGGCCCGGCATGGTCAAGGTCGGGATCACCGCGGTCGAGCGCGGTTCGACGCGACTGCTGGAGCAGGGCGCCGTCTCCTTCAGCTGGCTGGGGCGCGGACCGCTGATGGCGGCACGGCGGGCGGAGGAACTGCTGCGGGCGGCGCTGCGGGTGCCGGACCGGATTCCGTACGCCGACAAGAGGGCGGTACGGGCCGCATTGCCGCCGGCCGGGGAGCGGGCCGCTGAGGTGGCGGAGCTGCACGCGCGGGCGGCGGCCCTCGACGGCTGGCCGGAGTCGCTGGAGCGGGCGCCGTTCCGGGCTGTCGACCACAGCGGGGTGTTCGGGCTCGACGGGCCGATACGCGTGGACGGTGTGGTGTGTGAGTTGGTCCCCGGCGGGGTGGTGAGCGGCGACCTGCTGGCCGCCGCAGGGCCCGATCTTCACCTGGCCACCGGGCGCGGGACGGTCGTACTGGACACGCGGTTGATGACGGGATGGGAACTGACGGCCGCCACGGAGCGAGACGAAACGACCGTGCCGGTACGGGAGGTAGGGGACCCGGGCGTACAGGACGGACTGTTCTGACGGGCCGGGCAGAGGCCCGGGGCCCCGGTGCCGAGGCCATGGGGCAGTCGCGCTGGTCAAGAACAGGATCCCTTTCGGTTCTCGTTCGACAAGCGGGTGGACTGGGGCACCGCCGCAGGCGATCGTGGGGCGACATGAGCGATCACCGCGAGGCACTCGACGCGCCCACCACGTCCGTTCACTCCGCCACTCACGCCGTACCGGCCGCCGCCGCGGACCCTGCCGAGTCGCCGTCCACGGCTACCGCCCCACCGACTCCCGTCCCCGCCCACGAACCTCCGTACTACGCCGTCGTCTTCACCTCTGTGCGGACCGACGAGGACAACGGATACGGGGAAACCTCCGACCTGCTGGACGAGCTGGTCAAGGAGGTCCCCGGGTATCTCGGGATGGACCACGCCCGGACGCCTGGCGGGCTCTCCATCACCGTCGGGTACTTCCGGGACCTCGCCGCCATCGAGGCGTGGCGGAGCGATCCAGGGCATCGCACGGCCCAGAAGAACGGACGTGCGCACTGGTACGAGTCGTACACGCTGCACGTCGCCAAGGTCGAGCGCAGCCACGCGTTCGAGCGGGCCCACGGCTGAGCGAAACGGCACGCCCACGGCTGGGCACGGCAGGCGGACCGGAAGCCGAACGGCGCCTCGGACGTCACCTCGCTCGTGGCCCGTCACTGCAGGGCCACTCACAGCCCGCCATGGCGACCACGCTTCGCTTTCGCCCCAACTTCGCTGGCTGCCACGGCTGTAGGGCTCGGGAGCAGGCGATGCCGCGGCCTTCCCCGGGGAGTCCCTGAGAGGCGCCTGTGTGTTTCTCAGGGAAATCACAGGTGGGCGAAAGAGTGCTCTCAGAGGACCTCGACATGGTGTCCACCATGACCACGACCTCGCCTCAGGCGCGCCCCGAACTGCACAGGCCGGGCGGGAGCCCCGTCCGAGTGCTGGTGGTCGACGACGAGTTGTCGATCGCCGAACTGCTGTCCATGTCCCTCCGTTATGAAGGCTGGCAGATCCGCAGCGCGGCTGATGGGCAGGGCGCGATGCGGACCGTGCGCGAGTTCAGGCCGGACGTGGTCGTCCTCGACATGAAGCTCCCGGACACGGACGGCCTGACTGTCCTGGGAAGGCTGCGGCGCGAGCTGCCCGACGTGCCCGTTCTCTTCCTGACCGCCAAGGACGCCGTCGAGGACCGGATCGCGGGCCTGACCGCCGGTGGGGACGACTGTGTCACCAAGCCGTTCAGCGTCGAAGAGGTCGTGGCCCGGCTGCGCGGTCTGATCCGGCGGTCCGGTGCCGCCGACCGCCGCTCCGACTCCGTGCTCGTCGTCGGTGACCTCACTCTCGACGAGGACAGCCACGAGGTGTCGCGGGGCGGCGACGACATCCACCTCACCGCCACCGAGTTCGAACTGCTCCGCTTTCTGATGCGCAACCCGCGACGAGTGCTCAGCAAGGCGCAGATCCTGGATCGAGTGTGGTCGTACGACTTCGGCGGGAAGGCCAACGTCGTCGAGCTCTACATCTCCTACCTGCGGCGGAAGATCGACGCAGGCCGCGAGCCGATGATCCACACCCGGCGTGGCGCCGGCTACCTGATCAAGCCCGTGGCGCTCTGAGCGAACGACGGCGGTTGCGTACTCAACTCCCGCTTCGCGGCGTCGTGTCCACGGGCGCGGTGACGGAGAACCCCGACAGCCATCCCCGTCTGTCCGGCGCGGTGGTCAGTCCTCCGACACCAGGCGGGCCGGGAAACCGCCCGTCGCCACCGGACCCCACCGCACCGGAGTCACTCGGATGATGGACTTACCCTGCTTGATCATGGCCTGCCGGTACTCGTCCCAGTCCGGGTGCTCTCCCGCGATGTTGCGGTAGTACTCGACGAGGGGTTCGACGGAGTCCGGTGTGTCGATGACCTCCGCCGTGCCGTCGACCTGGACCCATGGCCCGTTCCACTCGTCGCTGAGCACGATCAGGCTGACCCGCTCGTCGCGCTTGGCGTTGCGGGTCTTGGCGCGCTCCGGGTAGGTGGAGACCACGATCCGCCCCGACTCGTCGACCCCACAGGTCAACGGGGACCCCTGGGGGCTCCCGTCGGCCCGCCGCGTCAGCAGGATCGCGCGGTGACGGGGCCGTACGAAGTCCAGCAGCTCGTCCAGCGTTACGACGGTATTGGTCGCGATGTTCGGTGCCATGGGGGGCAGCCTAGGGGCAGACCCGCCCGCGCCGCGTGACCCTGCCGGGGGCACTACGCCTGCGGCAGCGACTCACCCTGCACCGCCTGCATGTCCAGCTCCACCCTCAGCGTCGTGCCGATCGCGGCGATGCCCGCCTGGACCACCTGGTTGTAGTTCATGGCGAAGTCCTCGCGGCGCAGTTCCGTCGTCGCGCGGAAGGCCGCGCGCGTGCCGCCCCACGGGTCGGAGCCGGTGCCGAGGTAGGCGAGGTCCAGGTCGACGGGGCGTACGACGCCGTGCAGGGCCAGTTCGCCATGAACCGTCCAGCGGTCCGAGCCCGCCGCGGTCAGACCGGTCGAGCGGTAGGTGATCTCCGGGTACCGCTCGATGTCCAGGAAGTCGGCCGACCGCAGGTGGGTGTCGCGCATCCCGTTGCCCGTGTCGATGGACGCGGCGCGGATGACAGCGTCGACGCGGGACTTCTCCACCTCGTCCGGGGCGATCTCGATGCGCCCGGAGAACTCCGTGAACCGGCCGTGCACGCTGGAGATCCCCAGATGCTGCGCGACCGCGCCCACCGACGAGTGCGCCGGGTCGATGGTCCACGGACCGGGCGGCGGCAGCTCGGTGCCGCCCTGCCGGGCGAGTGTCACCGTCCCGATCTCGGCCCGTCCGCTCGCCGTGACGATCGCGCTGGAGGCGGCGGGCGCGTACCCGACCGCGGTCACGATCACGGTGTAGGCGCCCGGGGTCAGCGCGGTCGCGTCCCGTACGACCCCGTCCCCGTCGGCCTCGGCCCGCAGTACCTGCGTACCGGTCATGTCGGTCACGGTGACGACCGCGTGCGACACGGCCCATCCGTCCCGCGTACGGATCCGTGCGGTCAGTCCCATCGCGTGGTCTCCCTCTAAATCCTTGAATATCCCCGTAGAAGACTCAAAAAATCCGGCTCGTGGGGGCGCACCTCCGCTCAGAGCGCGCCCCCACGAGCCGGGGTCCCTCTACTCGCCCGGGTGGGCCAGCTGGATGTCGTGGTCGTCGACACCGCGACCGGACACGGTCAGCGCGGTGGCCACCGGCGGGTAGCCCGTCGCGATGACGGTGTACTCGCCGCTGTCCAGGTCGGTGAAGGCGTACGCCCCGTCCGTGCCGGTCATGGCCGTGCCGACCACGTTGCCCGCCGCGTCCACCAGCGTTACGCGGGCGTCGGCGAGGGGGCCGTGCGGGGCCCGGACGACGCCCTGGACCTGGGCGCCGGAGTCGAGGTCGACCTCGATCCGGGTGATGCCGGTGCCGCTCACCTCGACGGGCAGGGCCCGCGGCCGGAAGCCGACGGCGTTCACCGCGACCGTGACGGAACCGGGCACCAGCTCGGTGAAGGAGAAGTCGCCCTGCTCGCCGGTGTTTCCGGTGGCCAGCAGATCACCGCGCACATCGGTGACGATCACCATCGCGTCCTTGACGGGCAGCGCGGTTCCGGCGGCCCGGACGACACCGCTCAGACCGCTGGTGCCGCTGAGCAGGACGTCGTACGCCACCGGGTCCTCGTGCACGACGATCGTCGAGGCCTGCGGCTGGAAGCCGTCGGCGGAGGCGATCAGGACGTACGAGCCCGCGCCCGGCGCGTCCACCGCGTAGGAACCGTCGGCCTGGGCGACCGAGCGGCCCAACTGGCGTCCCCCGAGGGAGATCAGCGTGACCGCGGCCTGCGGGACCGGCGCGCCCTCGGCGCCGCGGACGAAGCCGCGGACCGGGACGCCGCCCAGGGGCGCGGACTCACCCGGCGCGGCCACCGTGGCGATCGCGGCCAGCTTCTGCGTACCTTCGGGACCGGCCTGGGCCGACGAGGCGATGGAGGCACCTGCCTGCTCGGAGGAGACCCAGCTCGGAACCTTCTCCTCGACGGGGGCGGCAGCCTGGGTGACCGCCGCCGGGGCGTCCTGCGGCGCGGACTCGGACGACGTGGCCTGCGCCAGGGCGCCCGCGGTCTTCAGCGGGACCTCCTTGATGAACAGGGTGATCGCGAAGGCGATGAACGCCATGCCGGCCGCGATCAGGAAGACGTCCGCGATGCCGTGGCCGTACGCGCTCTCCATGACCGTGCGCAGCGGCGCGGGCAGCTTGTTCATGTCCGGGATGGCGCCTCCGGAACCCGAGCCGGACGCGAGGTGCGCGTACTTGGGGCCGAGATCGGTGAGGCCGTCCTCGACGTAGTGGGTGATCCTGTGGACCATGACCGCGCCGAGCGCGGAGACACCCATCGCACCGCCGAGGGACCGGAAGAAGGTGACCGTCGAGCTGGCCGAACCCAGATCGCTGGGCGCCACCTGGTTCTGCGTGCACAACACCAGGTTCTGCATCATCATGCCGATGCCGAGGCCCAGCAGCGCCATGAAGACGGCGACCTTCCAGTAGGCCGTGTCGTAGCGGATCGTGCCCAGCAGGCCCAGACCGGCCGTCACCAGGACGCCACCGCTGACCAGCCAGGCCTTCCACTTGCCGGTCCGGGTGATGATCTGGCCGGAGACAGTGGAGGAGATGAACAGACCGCCGATCATGGGGATGGTCAGCACACCCGACATCGTCGGGGACTTGTCCCGCGCCAGCTGGAAGTACTGGGCGAAGAAGACCGTGCCAGCGAACATCGCGACACCCACGAAGAGCGAGGCGAGCGACGACAGGGTGATGGTGCGGTTGCGGAACAGGCGCAGCGGGATGATCGGCTCGCTGGCCCTGGACTCGACGAGGACGAAGACCGCGCCGAGGACGATCGCGCCGGCCACCATCGTGTACGTCTGCCACGACAGCCAGTCGTACTTGTCACCGGCGAAGGTGACCCAGATCAGCAGCAGGCTGACCGCGGCGGAGATGAAGAACGCGCCGGCCCAGTCGACCTTCACGTCCCGCTTCACCACGGGCAGGTGGAGGGTCTTCTGCAGCACGATCAGGGCGATGACCGCGAAGGGCACACCGACGTAGAAGCACCAGCGCCAGCCGAGCCACGAGGTGTCGGTGATGACACCGCCGAGCAGCGGGCCGCCGACGGTGGCGACGGCGAAGGTGGCACCCAGGTAGCCGGAGTAACGGCCGCGCTCACGCGGCGAGATCATCGCGGCCATGACGATCTGCGCCAGCGCGGACAGACCGCCGGTGCCGATGCCCTGGACGACACGGCAGGCGATGAGCATGCCGGGGTTCTGCGACAGACCCGCGGCCATCGAGCCGAGGACGAAGATGACCAGGGCTATCTGGACGAGCAGCTTCTTGCTGTACAGGTCCGCGAGCTTGCCCCACAGCGGGGTGGTCGCGGTCATGGCCAGCAGCGAGGCGGTGACGACCCAGGTGTAGGCCGACTGGCCGCCGCCGAGGTCACTGATGATGTGCGGCAGAGCGTTGGAGACGATCGTGGACGACAGGATCGCCACGAACATGCCGAGCAGCAGCCCGGAGAGGGCCTCCATGATCTGCCGGTGCGTCATCGGAGCGCCGTCCGGGGAGCCTCCCCCGTGCTTGGCGTGAGCCCGCACACCGGCTGGTGTGGTCGTTGCCATGGGCTTCCTTTTCTTACGTTCTTATGCGGGTGTACGGGTGGTCTGGTCGGCAACGGATTCCGTTGCGGGTGCGACGTGCGCGAACCGGGGTGCGGAGCGGCATTCGCCGAAGCTCTTGCGCAGCCGTGCCATGAGCTGGATGAGCAGGGCGACGTCCTCGTCGCTCCAGTCGCTCAGCCGCTCGGCGAACAGCTCGGTGACGCGCTGGTTCAGCTCCTCGAGCCGGGCCCGGCCGGGATCCGTCAGTCGCAGGATGCGGGAGCGTTTGTCCGCAGGGTCGGGAGAGCGCTCGATCCAGCCGCGGTCCGCGACATGCGCGACATGGCGGCTGGTGACCGACATGTCGACGGCGAGCAGCTCCGCGAGCTTGCCCATGCGCATGTCGCCATGGCGGCTGAGCAGCGTCAGCACGGCGGCGGAGCCGCCCGGGCAGTCGGACGGCAGGATCCGCCCGAGGTCCCTCTTCACGGCTCCGACGGCGCTGAGCTGGCGTGCCAGCTCCTCGTACTGCGCCCGCTCGGCCATCGCTCCTCCATCTTCGTTGCTTAGGGCAACCATAAGCCGTAATTGGTTGCTGCAGGCAAACGAAATGGGCTCCACGGGGCTAAAAACTTGGCAAAGGCAAGTATTGGCGAACGTAAATCCGCAGGTGGCCGGGGCCGGGGCGGGGTGAGATCGGCCGGCTCCGGGCCCGAGGGTGAAACCGTCCGGGCCGACAGGGGCACGGAGGAGGCGGTCCCGGCAGGTGAGCCCGCCGTGGGAAGCCCGGTGTCTCCCGGCAACGAGGCACCCGCACTTGGGCAGTTCCCGCCGCATTCGCTAGGGTCTCGGGCCATGGCTAACACCCAGGGACCCCAGGGCAACTACGACCCCGCGGGCAACACCCAGATGTTCCGTGCCTTCGTCGACGAGGCCCCGCAGGGCGGTCGGCCGCAGCAGGAGGCTTCGACCGGCCCCCGCATCGGCCTGATCGTCGGTGTCCTCGCCGCCGTGGTGATCGTCGCCGCGGTCGCCTGGCTCGCGCTGAAGTAAGGAGGGCGTCGCCCGGCTCGCACCGCCACGGCGCGGGCGGGGCGAGGCCTCACATTCGCTGGGCGGACAGGTCCCACGTCTCGATGCGTATGCCCAAGGGTGTGCGGCGGGGGTGGCCGCACACCGTCCAGGTCTTCGTGCCGGCGCCCCGGCGTCGGCGGCGCCTCCACGGGCCCGAGCGTCGCGCCCAGTCGGCCCGGAATGCCCCGATGCGTATGCCCGGACATCACCGCGCCCGAACGCAGCGAGTTGCCAACACAGTTGGGTGAGGCGACGGTCGCCGTCTGCCGCCATCGCTGGTCCGTGGCCGCGCCGTTCGTTTGCGTTGAGCGCGGTGCATCACCCACCGGTGTACGAGGTCGTGCTGCCGGCGCAGAAGGCGAACCAAGGCTCCTCACGCACCGGCAGCCCGCCCGGAGAGCGAACGGGCCTGCCGTTGCGACTCGAAGCTGTTGGGCGCCTCAGTCGGAGATGAGGCCCTCCCGTAGCTGCGCCAGCGTGCGGGTCAGCAGCCGGGAGACGTGCATCTGCGAAATGCCGACCTCCTCGCCGATCTGTGACTGCGTCATGTTGGCGAAGAAGCGCAGCATGATGATCTGCCGCTCGCGAGGCGGGAGTTTGGCCATCAGCGGCTTGAGGGACTCGCGGTACTCCACGCCCTCCAGTGCGCTGTCCTCGTACCCGAGCCGGTCCGCGAGCGAGCCCTCGCTGCCGTCGTCCTCGGGCGTCGGGGAGTCCAGCGAGGACGCCGTGTACGCGTTGCCGACCGCTAGGCCGTCGACCACGTCCTCCTCCGACACGCCCAGCACCGAGGCGAGTTCGGTGACCGTGGGCGAGCGGTCCAGCTTCTGGGACAGTTCGTCGCTGGCCTTGGTGAGGGCCAGGCGCAGCTCCTGGAGTCGGCGCGGCACCCGTACCGACCACGACGTGTCCCGGAAGAACCGCTTGATCTCGCCGACGACGGTCGGCATCGCGAACGTCGGGAACTCGACGCCCCGTTCGCAGTCGAAGCGGTCGATCGCCTTGATCAGCCCGATCGTGCCGACCTGGACGATGTCCTCCATCGGTTCGTTGCGGCTGCGGAAGCGGGCCGCCGCGTACCGCACGAGCGGGAGGTTCAACTCGATGAGGGTGTCCCGGACATAGGCGCGCTCCGGGCTGTTCTCGTCGAGTGCCGCGAGTCGCAGGAAGAGGGAGCGGGACAGGGTGCGGGTGTCGATGGCTTCGGAGGACGGAAGGGCCGGGGCCTCGGGAACCGGAAGGGACCCGGCACTCGGAAGGTCCTGAGGGGCCTGAAGGTCCGGAAGCACGTCGGTGGCGGAGTCGCTCTGCATGAGCGTGAGCACCTTCGAGCTGCCCTGGTCTGCGGACATGCCACCCCCTTTGGGTCGCGGGACGGTCGCGGCGGACGCTCCCGTCGGAGGAACGCAGCCTCCACCTGAATACCGGCCGTGAGGCTGCGGCAAACGCGCTTCCGGAAGGATGTCACATGTCGGCAACACGCTGTAGTGACATGTCGACATGCGAGAGCTGAATGCGCCCTGGTTGGAAGGGGTCTGAGGGACTTTCAGCAGAGAACTGCCAGGAAAGGCGCTTGCGGGTGATTCGCTCGCGTGAGTTAGGCGTCGATCCTGTTTGCGGATCGCAGCCGAGCGAAGCTCCTGGCGAGGAGCCTTGACACATGCATCTGCGAGACGCCCAGTTCGGCGCTGATCTGCGACTGGGTCAGGTTGCTGTAGTAGCGCAGCAGCAGGATCCGTTGTTCCCGCTCGGGCAGTTGGACGAGCAGATGCCGTACGAGGTCGCGGTGCTCGACTCCGTCGAGGGCGGGATCCTCGTAGCCGAGCCGGTCGAGCAGGCCCGGTAGCCCGTCGCCCTCCTGGGCTGCCTCCAGCGAGGTCGCGTGGTAGGAGCGGCCCGCCTCGATGCAGGACAGCACCTCCTCCTCGGTGATGCGTAGCCGCTCGGCGATCTCGGCGGTGGAGGGCGAGCGTCCGTGCGCGGTGGTCAGGTCCTCCGTGGCGCTGTTGACCTGCACCCACAGCTCGTGCAGCCGGCGCGGGACGTGGACGGTGCGGACGTTGTCGCGGAAGTAGCGCTTGATCTCGCCGACGACGGTCGGCATCGCGAAGGTCGGGAACTGCACGCCTCGGTCGGGATCGAAGCGGTCGATGGCGTTGATCAGACCGATGGTGCCCACCTGGACGACGTCCTCCATGGGCTCATTGCGGGAGCGGAAGCGGGCGGCCGCGTAGCGTACGAGCGGGAGGTTCGCCTCGATGAGCGCCCCGCGTACGTGGTTGTGCTCCGGCGTGCCCGGCTCCAACTCCTTGAGCTGGGCGAAGAGCACCTGTGTGAGGGCCCGGGTGTCGGCGCCACGGCGCTTCTGGGGGGTGGTGTGCTGTGGGGCGTCCTGAGCGGCGTGCTGTGCGACGTTCGCAGGGGCGTCCTGAGGGGTGGCGGCCGGAGCGGGTGCCTGGGGGCGGTCGGGAGCCGTGGCGGAGGCCTGGGGCCCGTCGGGAGGCGGGACCGGGGCCTCGTCCTGAGGCGGCGCACTACTGGCCGACACGGTCAACGCCACCCCTTCATCCATCTGCATAGCTGTCAATTCACCGCCAAAAGCGGTCATAGCATCACAAGAGATGGACACCGTGTGCAAGTACCGCATAGGCCCGTGTTGAGGGAGAGTTGGGGGCCCAGGAAATAGGGGAGCCCCCCACCGTCCCGGTGGGGGGCTCCTCGGGCGGTGTCGCCCCGAATTCGTGCGCGGTGTCGCTCAGATTTCGTAATCGGCGATCACCCATGTGGCGAACTCGCGCCACAGTGCGACGCCCGCCTGGTGCTTCGGGTGCTCGATGTACCGTCCCAGCGCCTCTGTGTCGTCGACCGCCGAGTTGATCGCGAAGTCGTACGCGATGGGCCGGTCGCTGGTGTTCCAGCCGCATTCCCAGAAACGCAGCTCGTCGATCTGCTCGCCGAGGGCCTGGAAGGCACGCACGCCCTCCACGACGCGCGGGTCGTCGCGCTGGACGCCCTCGTTGAGCTTGAAGAGGACCAGATGGCGGATCACGGGCGCTCCCAAGGGTGTGACGACGGCCGCCCGGCTGCCGGGAGCCTCAGTCGGCCCCGTCGGCGACCCAGGTCATGAAGTGGCCGACGGCCTTGGCGGCATTCGAAATGCCCTCGAACCCTATCTGCACGTACTCGGCGGCCTTGGCCGGGTCAGTGATGATCACGTAGAGCACGAAGACGACGACCACGTACAGCGCGATCTTCTTTCCTTGCACCGCCACCGCGGCCTCCCCCGTCTCCTGTGCCCCGCGGGGCTTGGTCCGCCGCCGGTGAGTGTAACCCGCCCAAGTGTTCGGGGGTTCGCAAATGATCACGTATGCACCATGTCCGCACACGGCCCGCCCCGCCGGGGCCCTCAGGGACCAATGGCCCAACGGCCGGGGCCGTTCGTCCGCCCGTCGGGGCGAGCGCGGGCGGCAGGATGGGGCTGCCCACCGGATTCCGGCAGGAGCCGGAGGGCAGGGGATGGGACCTCACTGCGGGGTCCGTGCCGCAGGCTTGCCCAAGGCGTGGCGCGGGCTTGGGGTCCTCTCCCCACCGGGGAGGCGGCCTCTTCCCCCGCGGCCGCCTCCCCGTTCGCCGCGTTCTCCGCGGTCGACCAGAAGCGCCGGTGAACCGGCGGCGCAGGATTCGGTGCCGGGTACTCGGCGATCTGTGCCGCGGCGCGGGCACGTACGCCGAACGCACGAAGGGCCCCGTCCAACGACGGGGCCCTTCTTCAGCGGTAGCGGAGGGATTTGAACCCTCGGTGACTTGCGCCACACTCGCTTTCGAGGTCTGTTCGGGCTGGTCAGGGCATGATCCGCAGCCGTTCAACCTCGTTCACTCCCGTACTCCGGGCCCGGTGCGTGAACCTCTGTGAACGGCGCCGGACGGGGGTGAATGAGACGGAAACTGAGACGGAGGGGGCGCCGCTGGCCAGCACGTTAGCGCCGCTGGTGGGGCACTCCAAGGTCTGTGGCCGCGCTCTCGCTGCGGCATCCGGCGGTGGGGCAGACGGGCAAGAGGTCGTCCGGCATTGCTAGCTCACCTACCGGCCGCTGAGCGAGCCACCCCGAGAGCCGATGCGGCGGCGTCTCCGTGCGGACATGCCTGAAGCCGAGCCCCTCGTAGTAGGCGTGCAGCCCAGTGTTTGTGCGCCAAGTGTCGATACGGACCCAGTTCCGTCCTTCCAGGGCCGCGAGGCGGGACATCCAGTCGATGACCCGCGTCCCGAGCTGTCGGCCGGACGCTTTGCGGGCGACGATGAGCTTGTATAGGTACAGCGCTGTTTCGGGGCGGTCGGCGTCGGTCCAGAAGTCCCGGTCGACAGGGCCACGGCTGACGGTGGCCAGCACTTCGTCATGCTCGCCAACGACGACCCATGCGCGCCCCTCATCTATGCTCGCGCGCCACTTCGAGATGGCCCGGTCGCCCGTCTCCGGGTCGCTCCACTGGTCGGTGCCTTTGGTGCGTAGCCACCCTTCGGCCTCTGTGCGCAGAGCCAAGAGGGCGGGTACGTCCGCCGCTGCTGCGGGGCGGAGGAACTCAGTCCGTACTGACTTCATAGAGGATCTTGTGCCTGTCTCCGGGGAGGATGGTGACCATGCAGCGGAGGGGGCGGTCGTCCGCGTCATAGCCCGTTCGGGTGTGCTCTGCGACTGGAGTAGCTGCGGGGAGGCCAAGTTGCTCCGCTTCCTGATGAGTTGGCATACGGACTGAGATTTCGTCGACGTACTTGGCCTGCACGAGTCCTACGGACGCGAGGATGCCGCCGGGCGCGGAGACATCTCGGGGCTCCATCAGGGGGGTGCCGACCACGAGTTCCTGGGGGAAGTATGAGTCGGCGAGCGCATAGGGCCGGTTGTCTATGAACCGGACGCGCTTGCGCACCACGGCCAATCCACCTTCGGGAAGCGCGAGGCGCTCTCGAACGTGGGGCGGGGGCACAACGATCGACACTGCGATCTCTTGGCGGGGGGCGTTTCCGTTCTCCGCGACCGCGCTCGCCCACTGGTCGCCGGCGGTTCGCCCTTCCACAGCGTTCTCATGGCGGCTCCGGCTCTCCAACGTCGTCCAGTTCCACACGACAGGGGGGTAGTCCTCGCGAACGTACTTGCCCTGTCCCTGTCCGGTGACGACCAAGCCTTCCTCGATCAGGAGGCGTACGCCGGCACGGATGGTCTCTCGGCTGTAGCCGTACTGGCTCATCATCTTGGATTCGCTCGGCAGGGCCTCACCCGCTGACAGCGCGCCGGACAGGATCTGTTCGCGCAGGTCATAGGCGATTTCCTGAGCCTTCGTCATACCGCGTCGTGCCGCCAAGACATCTCCTCTGCTCTGACTCCTCCGTACAAGTTAGACCAGGGGGCTTGACTCTCCAAGTAGGTCTCGGGCAATCTCTTGCCACGCCACTCCTCCAGACAAGCCGGATGGGGTGTCATGTACGGTTCCGTCGTACATGCAGCACAACGGGAGTTGAGTCCTCGGACCCAGCTCCAAGGGGCCCGGGACAGAGCGGGCCGAGGGCGCACCCGACCCTTTGCACTCGGGAGGGCTTAGACCGAAAGGTCACGTCTCCATACGCCTACAACGGGGTCATGCCGCGCTACCTGATACGGGCGCGGCACCCCCGAAGGAGACATGCACGTCGCCCCGGCATCCAGCCGTGAGGGGTGCGAGATCGAATCTCGCCCGGGGCCCTCCGGCCGCTCTACGCGTCCGTGCCGCGCGTTTGGCGTGGCTGATCACCTCACAACGGCGCGCACCCCCCGGAGTAGCCGCTCCAGGGGGTGCTGTTCGGGCCGTTTCACCTGCTAGGGAGACCACGACCCATGAACCACATCGTCACTGTTCAGGACGCTGTTACCGCGTTCGCCGAGTGGATGGAGCCGACGGACGCGGAACTGGACGCGATCGAGCGGGAGATGCCCGTCATCCTGGCGGATGTCGACCTGCTCGACGCGCAGCTCATCACGCTGGACCGCACGCCGACCGAGCTGGACGTCCGCCGGATCCGCCGGGCCCGTCGCCGGGTGCTGGAGGCGCGGCGTCTCCTGGCCAACCGCGCTGGTGCTGGAGAGGTGGCGTGATGGGCCGCCGGTTCAAGGACATGCAGACCCCGGAACAGCAGTGGGCTGCCCTTCAGACGCCGCGTTCCGCCGCATCACCCCGGTCATCGGTTCGCCCCGCCAGCCACTCCGAGTGGCGGCAGATGACCGCACACCAGCAAGCCGCGCACCTCGCCCGGCTCGAAGGGCACGAGGACGAGGCGCGCGAGTGGGAGCGGATGGGCGCGCAGGCGGCTGCCGCGGACGCGGCAGCGGAGGCGGCTCCGAAGAAGAAGCGGGGGTGGTTCTGGTGATCCGCATTGTCACCGCGGCGCGGCTGCGCCGCCGGAGGGAAGCCATCGAGCAGGCCCACACCCGTGCCAGGGAGGTACAGGAGCAGGCGGATGCCGCCCTGAGCCGTCACCTGAAGCAGGTGTGGGAGCTGACCGCCCGTGCGGAGCGGGCCGAGCGCTCCGCTTCCATGGCCGACTGGGGTAAGGAGCTTGCGGAGGCCGCGGCGAAGGTGCTGCGCGAGGAACTGGAGGCCGCACAGCAGGCCGGGCGGACGCTGTTCCTGCTGCTGCACTACGGCGAACCGCACAGCATCCACGGCAGCCGGGAGGACGCCTACGCCTACGCCGACACCCAGGGCACGCCCGTTCACAGGTGGGTGACCGGTGTTCACCGCCCTGCTGCGGAGCTGCCGTGGGTGTTGATCCCGTTCACGCAGGATGAGGCCGTCAAGGGCTTCCGCTCGGTGATGGTCCGCTCCCCGGAGCCGATGGGGGGCGCGGCGTGAACAGCGTTCAGATCCGTTCAGCGGAGAAGGCGTTGTCGGTGGGCATGTGGCTGATCGTGTCCGGCGCGATGCTGTATTCGATCCTGACCGTCACGCCGCTGATGGCCTCCCACACCCCGCGTGCCTGGCAATGGACGGCCCCGATCCTGCCCCTCGTGGTCGATGCCGCGGTCGTGATCGTGGTCCGCCTGGATTCGGTGCTGGCCCGCCTTGGCGGTCATGGTGGGCGGTGGCCGATCGTGCTGCGGTGGATGACCGGCGGCATGACGCTGGCCCTCAACACCGCGGACTCCGCGCTGAAGAAAGACCCGGTCGGCGTGGCCGTGCACGCGGTGGCGCCGCTGCTGCTGATCGTCACCGCCGAGACTGGGCTGGCCTACCGCCGCGCCATCGCCGCGGCTGTGGCGGCGCTGGAGGAGCGGCAGCGGGCCGAACGCGAGCGGGCCGAGCGGGCTGCCCGGGAGCGGGCTGAAGCCGCCCGACGGGATGCCCGTGAGGAGCGCGACCACGCCGCGATGCTGGCGCGTGAACAGCGTGAACACGAAGCCGCTTTGGCCCGCGAGGCGTCTGAACGCGAGCAGCAGCGGCGGCGTGAGGAGCAGGCGCGGCAGGACGCCCGCGAGGCTGCCGAACGCCAGGAGAGTGAACGCCGTGAACGCGAGCGTGAACAGCGCGAGCAGGAACGTGAACAGCGTGAACGCAAGCGTGAACAGGCCATCGAGCGTGAACAGCGTGAGCGGGCCGAGCGTGAACGCCGTGAACGGGCCGCGCTGCTGGAGCGGGGACCTGCCGTAGGCAAGCTCCCGGAGGGCGAGGCGCACGCGATTGTGGCCGCCGCGTTCGAGGCGGGGCTCTCCGTGCGGTCCACGGCGGAGCTGTGCGGCTGGTCGGTGGGGTGGGTGTCCGCCCGCTACGCCGAGCACCGCGACCCGGGCACGGGCGGTGCTGAGCTGGCCATCGCGGGCCGCTGATGGCCGCCCTTTCGTTCCATGCGCCCTACGCCATCAACTCCCCCCGGCCGGCCACCGGCCACACATGCCTGAGGAGGGCCTGACCATGAGTAAAGCCGACACCCGACGCCTGGACCGCGAGATCCGGCTCACGAACCGCAAGCTCGACGCCGTGCGCGAGCGGGAGATGTGGCCACTGGACGGCCGCGAGCGCCGCGCGATCCTCGCCGCGCTGGCCGGCGGCTCGTATCGGGTCGTGCGAGGCCGAAGCACCGACCGCGCCGACCGGAAGCTGGAGACCGCGTGGAGCGCGGCCGAGACGCGGCTGGTCGCGGAGATCACCGCGCTGGAGACCGAGAGGCAGCGGATCGTGACCGAGGCCGCCCAGGCCAAGGCCGCCAAGAAGTCCTCCGGTTGGTGGTGAGCATGGACCGCCGCTGTCCTGCCACCCGCCGTGGCGCTCCGGCCGATGGAGGACGCCATGAACTGGCTTGAGATCTTCTGCCACATCCTCGTACCGGGCCTGCTCGGGTGGCTCGCGGTATGGGTCGGGATCACCCGCATCCCCTGGCACCCCCGCGACGAGGAGGACCAGTGACCGGCCCCCGCTGCCCCGCTGCCCACCCTGATGACCCGACCCCGTGTGACGGCCCGGTCGCCGTGACCGTGCTCGACGCCTATGCAGCCGGGGCCGACGGCTGCGAGCACCACAGCGCCCGGCTCCTGGCCTCCCTCGACGGTGGCTGTGTCTACGCCCTCCCCGACGCCCCCGAGGGCGCCGCCATCCGTGTGTTCAAGGCCGCGGGCGGTATCCGCCCGTTCTGCTGGCTCAACGGCCCGCGCACCTCGCTGTCCCAGCTCAGCCACGCGGAGAACCGCGCCCGGTACGGCCGCTGACCCGTGTACGTCCCGCCCGCGCTGATGCCGGGCGGGGCCGCCGGCCAGGCCGGGCCCTCTCTCAACGTTCCGCCCCTGCTCGGGGCAGTCAGGAGCCTCCCGCCATGAGCGACACCGTCGTTCACCTGCACAAGAACACCAATCCTCCTGCCGAACCGGCCACCGTGACGACGCTGACCGTGGCCCCGGACCCGGCACCGGCCACGCCCCTGCCGCTGTGGGTCCGCTCGGGCCGCGCCCTCAAGACCGCCGTCACCTACGAGAACACCAAGACCGCCGCCCGCGTCGCCGCCCGTCACAGCCTCTACGTGGTGGGCGGGGCGCGGATCGTGGCCCGCCGCACCTGGGACGGCCGCACCGCCGCCCGCTACGAACGCATGCTGCGCGCCGCCGAGGCCGCCGGGAACTACGAGGTGGCAGCGGAGTGGGAGGAGCGCGGGCAGCGCTTCCGCGACGCCCGCCACCGCCGCCGCATGGACCTGCTGCACTCCCCGGTGGAGGCGGCCAGGGGCGCGCTGGTCGGCACCGGGATGGGCATAGGCGGCCTGGTCGCGCTCGGCGTGGTCCTGGCCATCGCCAACAAGGACGCCCACGACGTCATCACCCCGATCATGGCGGTGATTGACTTCATCCGCCTGATGATCACCATCGTGCAGGTGGTGTGGGGACCGGCCGTCACCATCGGCCCGTTCCTGGCCCTGCTCGCCCTGTGGGCCGTCGGCCAGCACCAGCAGGCCGCTCCGGACTGGGCGCTTCCCGCCAACGCCCGCTCAAGCGAGGGCGAGCCGATCACGCCGTCGATCGTGGTCAAAGCCCTGCGCGACCTGGGGATTCCCGCGCTGCGAGGCGCCATCAAGGAGATGGGCGACGCCGGCGCCTCGATGCTCTCCCCGATCACGATCGCCGGGTGCGGTGTCGAGGTCGACGTCACGCTCCCGTCCGGGGTGTCGACGAACGAGGTGCAGCAGCGGCGGCGCAAGCTGGCGGAGAACCTGACCCGGCACGAGCACGAGGTGTTCATCACCATCCCCGAGGCGGCCCGCACCGTGCGGGTATGGATCGCCGACTCGGGTGCGCTGGACGAGCCGATCGGCCCGTCTCCCCTGGTCACCGACGAGACGATGACCGCGAACTACAAGACCGGCCGGGCTCCGTGGGGTCAGGATCTGCGCGGCGACGCGGCGGCGCTGAGCCTGTATCAGCGCCACGTGCTCGTCACCGGTCTGTCCAACCAGGGCAAGACCGCTGCTCTGCGCTCGCTCGCCTTGTGGGTGGCACTCGACCGCACGGTCGAGTTCTGGATTGCCGACCTCAAGGGCGTCGGGGACTGGAAGCCGTTCGAGGGCATCGCCGACGTCCTCATCGAAGGCCCGACCGACGACCACGTCATCCAGGCCACAGAAATGGTGGAAGACGCGGTGGACGAGATGAACCGCCGTATCGAGGCACGCCGCACCGACCCGACGGCCGTCTTCCCGCCGCTGATCGTCATCGTGGACGAGGCGCAGGTGGCGTTCATGTGTCCGGTCAAGGACAAGGCCAAGCGGCCCTACGGCGGATCCAAAGCCACCTCCCGCTACTACATGGCCGTCCGCAAGGTCCACAACCAGGGCCGTGCGGTCGACGTGCTGATGTGGGAGGGAACCCAAGACCCCACCGACCAGAACCTTCCCAAGCTGGTCCGCGAGGGCGCCCACACCCGCGCCTCCCTCGTACTGGGTACCGAGTCCCAAGCCCGCATGGCGCTCGGAGACAAGGCCGTTGACGGCGGGGCCGCCCCGCACCTGCTGCGCCAGGGCCTGGACAAGGGGACCCTGGTCGTCGCCTCCGACGGCATCGAGATTCCCAAGGGGCAGTCGTCCATCACCGTGCGCACCCACTTCATCGACGACGACCAGGCCGCCGGCATCGGAGAGCGGGCCAAGGCCATGCGCGACGGCGTGACGACCCTGCGCGTCATCGAGCGTGGCGAGGAACGCGACCCGCTCACCGACATCGCCACCGTGCTGGGCAGCGATGCCCGCGTGCGCACCCAGGAAGTCATCACACGGCTCGCCGCGCTGAACGAGGACGCCTACGGCAAGTGGTCGTTCATCGACCTCAAGCGCGTCCTGGACGATGCCGGAGCCGAGCCCTACAAGTCCGACGGCCGCATGGTCGTCGGCCGCGACCGCGTCCTCCGCGCCCTCACCAACCGCGACAACGAGGGTTCCGCTTCCGCCGACGGATGACGGGGAGCCAACCCCCGGCGGGTCAGGGAGGCAGGGAGAACTCCCTGAACACCTCCCTGACCCGCCTCCCTGACCCTGACCTGCACAAATGATCGTTCAGGGAGGCAGGGAGGCACGCAGGTCAGACCCCCTGAACACCCCTCCACACGGCACCCCGAAGGGGGTGTCTCTGCCTCCCTGGCCACGCGCCGGAAGGGATTCCGCATGCTCTCGCGCTCTGTGCTCAAGCTGCTCCAAACCATCGCCAACAACGACGCCGGCGAGGGGGTTCTGTTCGTCTCGGCTCCCTGTGGCCGGTGGCAGATGGACGGCAGCCCCTACACCGTCAACGACCGAACCTTTCACCCGCTCACGGCCCGCGACTTCATCGACATCGGTGACGGACGCACCGATCCGGTGAAGGTGACCGCTGCCGGCCGCGCCTACCTCGCTGGAGGTGCCCAGTGAACGAGACCACCCCTAACGCGCTCCACTCGAACGTCCAGATGAGTGACGACGTGGCCGCCGCCGAAGCCGCCCGGATCATCGCAGAGGCGTACCGGCCCGCACCCGAGACGCCCACCGCCTACCGCGACGACACCCCGACGCCCGCCTACGGCAGCGCCCCGCCCGTCGCCCAACCCGGACGGCCCCCTATGAGCCAGGGCGCCACGGACGCGAGCGTGCTCATGCTCGCCGGCGCCACCGCCACCACCATGGTCGGCGGTACGGCGGCCGTGCTCATGTACGTGTCCCAGTTCGCCGACCCCGTCGTGTGCGGCCTCGTCTTCGGCGCCCCCACCGCCCTCGTGCTCGCCCTCGCCCGGCTCGCCAGCAGGGCCAAGCCCGCGCCGGACGTTCACCACCACTACGAGGGTCCCGTCTACCAGGACCAGCGCAACGTCCAGAGCAAGACGACCGGCGTATGGGCCAAGACCAACAACCAGTAGCTACGCCAAGGGCGGCCCCCTCGTCTCGCCAAAGTCGCGGGGCCGCCCTTGCCAGCCAGCATCCATCCAAGGAACTGGAGACCTCCAGCATGACTCATGACCACCGTTCCGCGCTGCTGCGCGCGGCGCTGGCCGCCGCCGAGCGCGGCTGGCACGTCTTCCCGCTCCGCCCCGGCACAAAGCGTCCGGCCCTGCACGGGGAGAACTCCTGCCCCCGCACAGGGTGTTGCGTAGGTGGGCACCTGAAGTGGGAGCAGCGAGCCACCACCGACCCGGACCGCATCCGTGCCGCCTGGTCCCTGGCGCCGTACAACATCGGCCTCGCCACCGGCCCCTCTGGCCTACTCGTGGTCGACCTGGACGTACCGAAGGACAAGAGCAGTTCGGACGCGCCTGACGGCGCGGCGTCCTTCCAGGCGCTCTGCGAGCGCCACGGGCAGCCCGTCCCCCAAACCCGCACGATCCGGACCGCGAGCGGCGGCACGCACCTGTACTTCCCCGCCCCCGCCGCCGTCGAGCTGCACAACACGGCAGGGACCCTCGCCCCGCTCGTGGACACCCGAGCCCACGGCGGCTACGTCGTCGCAGCCGGCAGCGTGGTCGACGGCACCACGTACACGACGGACGGCCCGGCACTGCTCCACCCACTCCCCGGGTGGCTGAAGGCCCTGCTCGTGCCGCCCCACCCCGTCAACCGGCCCGCCCCAGTGCCGGCCCCGGGCACGGGCCGGCGCCCCCGGTACGCCGAAGCCGCCCTCACCCGGGAGGCTGCCGCCGTCGCCGGAACCCGCGAGGGAGAGCGCAACTACGCACTGCTGCGGGCCGCGCGGGCGCTGGGCCGGTTCGTCGCATCCGGCGACCTCCCCCGCACCGTCGTGGAAGACGCTCTTCAAGGGGCAGGGGAGTCGGCCGGCCTGTCTGCGGCCGAGTGCCGCGCCACCATCCGCAGCGCCCTGGACTGGTCCATCGCCCACAACCCCACCCGCACAGCAGTGGCGGCATGAACACCCCTCCCCGCCCTTTGAAGAGCATTGCCACCGCCCCGGCCGACCCGCACGCCGCCCGACCGGCCGCACTCCGGACCGCAGTGGGCGAGCCGAAAGGCGCCGCCCGTCAGGGCGTCCGTACTGCTCTTGGTTCTGACCCGCAGACGGTCACCATCACCGGCATCCAACCGGGCCTTCAGATCCGGTGCGAGGGCGTACCGGTCGCGGACTGGCTGTGTGCCTGCGGGCGCCACGAACGGGCTCGCGGCCGTGCCGCCGTCATCGAACTGCCCACCCGCGTCCGTGTCGGCCACTGCCCCCACCGCGCCACCCCCGAACAGGAAGGAAGGGCCGCCGCATGACCGCCATCGACGGGGCCGCACTGCTCAACGATGTGGAAGCCTTCCACCGCCGCTTCAACGTCTTCCCGCACGAGGCCGCCTACGTCGCCGTGGCGCTGTGGGACGCGCACGCCCACCTGCTCGATTGCTTCGACTCCACCCCGCGTCTGGCGTTCCTGTCCCCGGAGCCGGGGTCGGGGAAGTCGCGGGCGTTGGAGGTCGTGGAAACCCTCGTGCCGCAGCCCATGACGGCCGTCAACGCATCCGCCGCCGCCCTGTTCCGGTCCGTGTCCAACCCCAACGGACGGCCCACGATCCTATTCGACGAGATCGACACGATCTTTGGACCCAAGGCGGGAGACAACGAGGAACTGCGCGGCTTCCTCAACGCCGGCCACCGCCGTACCGGCGTCACGTACCGGTGCATCGGCGACGGCGGCAACCAGGCCGTTCAGGCGTTTCCGTCGTACTGCGCGGTCGCGGTAGCCGGACTCGGAGCACTGCCGGACACGATCATGACCCGCTCAGTCGTGATCCGGATGCGGCGCCGGGCCCGCAACGAAGGCGTGGAAGCCTTCCGCGCCCGCATCCACGAAGCCGAGGGGCACAAGCTCCGTGACCGGCTCGCGCAGTGGACGGAACAGGCACGCGACTTGGTCATGGGGGCGTGGCCGGAGATGCCGGACGGGGTGACCGACCGACCAGCGGACGTGTGGGAACCCCTGCTCGCGATCGCCGACGCCGCTGGCGGCGACTGGCCCACCCGAGCCCGCGAAGCGTGCGTGACCCTGGTGACCGCGTCCAAGGCCAACGACAAGGGCAGTCTCGGTGTCCGGCTGCTGACCGACCTGCGCGATCACGTCATGGTTGGCATCGATCGTCTGCCCACCGTCGCCATCCTGGACCGGCTGAACGCCCTGGACGACGCCCCGTGGGCCGACCTGCACGGCAAGCCGTTCGACAACCGGCGTCTGTCCAAGATGCTTGCCGAGTACATGACGGCGAACAACGAGCCCATCGCCTCCCGCAACATCAAGGCCGCCGGGAGCGTCCTCAAGGGCTACTACAGCGCCGATCTGCGGGACGCGTGGGCCCGCTACTGCCCCCCTCCCCCGGAAAGTCCGCTACCGCCGCTACCCGGCACGGAAAACGTGGCCTGACCAGCACGAACGGGGTAGCGGCAACCGGCCCAAGTTGCCGCTACCTATCCGCTACCGCTACCCCTTCCCGCTACCTCCAGCAGCCCCCTGACCTGCGAGGTAGCGGCGGTAGCGGAAGTAGCGGCCCTCAGAGGGACCCCCAACGGACAGTCCTAGAGGAGACCTTCGCATGAGCATCGCCACCGTGGAGATCGCAGCGCTCGCTGAGGCAGGCGACCCGGCCCCCGTTCTCCTGACCGTCGAAGAGGCCGCCCGCTGCCTCCGCATCGGCCGCACGACCTGCTTCGCCCTCATACGCGCCGGAGAGCTGGAGTCCCTGACCATCGGCGGACTCCGGCGCGTCCCCGCCGACGCTCCGGCTGCCTACCTCGCCCGCCGCCGCGCTGAGCAGCGCGCCGCCTGATCGCCTCGCACCGGGACGCCACCCATTTGGGGTGGCGTCCCGGTTGCTTCCACCCCGCAACCTGAAGGAGTCCGCCCGTGGCGGAAGACAAGAAACGCACTCGACAGCCCAACGGTCGCAGCTCCATCTACCTGGGCAAAGACGGGAAATGGCACGGTCGCGTCACCGTCGGCATCCGTGATGATGGGCGGCCCGACCGCCGCCATGTCGAACGCAAAACCCGAGCCGAGGTGACGGCGGCCGTCCGTGAGCTGGAGAAGCAGCGCGACGGCGGGTCGGTACGCAAGGCCGGTCGCGCCTGGACGGTTGAGGCGTGGCTGACCCATTGGGTCGAGACCATCGCCCCGCTCGCCGTCAACGAGAACACGATGGTCGGGTACGGCGTCGCCGTGTGGAAGCACCTCATCCCCGCACTTGGGGCCCACCGTCTCGACAAGCTCGGGCCCGAGCACATCGAGCGTTTCTACGGACGGATGCAGGCGGACGGACGACGGGCCGGCACGATCCACCAGATCCACCGCACCTTCCGCACCGCGCTCAATGAGGCAGTTCGGCGTGGTCACCTCACCCGCAATCCGGTGCAGCTCGCCAAGGCGCCTCGCGTCAGCGAGGAGGAGATCGAGCCGTACACCGTCGAGGAGGTCAAGCGGCTACTGCGCGCCGCTGACGACCGCCGCAACTCCGCTCGCTGGGCCGTCGCGCTTGCTCTCGGACTACGGCAAGGCGAGGCGTTGGGCCTCAAGTGGGCAGACGTGGACATGGAACGCAGTGTCCTGATGGTCCGCCGTAGCCGGCGCCGCCCGCGATATGCCCACGGATGCAGCGACACTTGCGGTCGAAAGGCCGGGTACTGCCCGCAGCGTCAACGCACCAACCCGGAGACGGCCGACACGAAGTCCCGTGCGGGCCGGCGGGCGGTCGGTCTGCCCACGCAGCTTGTTGACCTGCTCCGGGCCCACCGGGTGAAGCAGGACGCCGAACGTGCGGTCGCGGGGGAGAAGTGGGCGGATGAGGGCTGGCTGTTCGCCACCCCGGACGGGCGCGGTACCTCGCCCCGCACCGACTATGACGACTGGAAGGAACTGCTGTCCGACGCCAAGGTACGGGACGGTCGTCTGCACGACGCTCGACACACCGCCGCCACGGTGCTGCTGATCCTCGGAGTCTCGGAACGGGCCGTCATGGGCCTCATGGGCTGGTCCACGACGGCGATGGCCGCCCGGTATCAACACATGGTCGACACCGTTCGGGTGGACGTGGCCCAGCGGGTTGACGGGCTCATCTGGAAGCAGGAAGCCGAGGGGTCCGGCGACGATGGCGACGGGGCCGCCGGGGTCCTCGTTCCGGTCAACTGAGACGGAAACTGAGACGGGGATGCACGAAGGGTCCGGCTCGATGAGCCGGACCCTTCGTCTACCTGCGGTAGCGGAGGGATTTGAACCCTCGGTGACTTGCGCCACACTCGCTTTCGAGGCGAGCTCCTTCGGCCGCTCGGACACGCTACCGAGGGAGACCCTACCCCAAGGTGGGCAGTGCTCCGAAATCGGTTTCCGATGATCGTCCGGGGCCTGGTGCCGCGGCACCAGGTTTCAGCGGGTCCGGAAGAAGTCCGTGAGGAGCCCGGCACACTCGTCGGCGAGTACCCCTTCGATCACCTCCGGGCGGTGGTTGAGGCGTCGGTCGCGCACCAGATCCCACAACGACCCGGTCGCGCCGGCCTTCTCGTCACGCGCGCCGTAGACCACCCGGTCCACCCGGGACTGCTGCAGCGCGCCCGCGCACATCGTGCAGGGCTCCAGGGTCACGACGAGCGTGCAGCCGGACAGCCGCCACTCGCCGAGCGCCGTCGCGGCCCGGCGGAGCGCGAGGACCTCCGCGTGGGCCGTCGGGTCGCCCGTGGCCTCCCGCTCGTTGTGACCCGTGGCGAGCACCGAGCCGTCCGCGCTCAGCACGACGGCGCCGACCGGCACATCACCACCCGCGGCGGCCCGGCCGGCCTCGTCCAGCGCGAGCCGCATCGCGGCCCGCCACCGGTCGCGCACCGGATCGGCGGTCGGCGTCCCGTCCTCGGTCACCTGGCGCACCTAACGGACGGTCTCCAGGACGTCCGAGGCCCCGAGGGCGTCGGCGATCGCGGTGAGGGCGTCATCGGCGCCCAGTAGGCGCAGTTGCTTCTCGTCGACACCGAGGTCGTCGAGGACCTCGCTGTCTCCCAGGGGGCCGTGCGGCACGGCGGTGTCCGCGTCCACGCCGTCCTCGTCGTCGGCGCCCTCGGGCTCACCGTCCTCCGTGCCGTCCAGGTCGAGGGAGTCCAGGTCGGCGTCGTCGTCGCCGGGCTCCCTTCCGAGCAGTTCGTCCGTGAGCAGGATCTCGCCGTACGAGCTGCGGGCTGCGGCTGCGGCGTCCGAAACGTAGATACGAGGGTCGTCCTCGCCGTCCACGCGGACGACGCCGAACCACGCGTCCTCCTGCTCGATGAGCACGAGCACCGTGTCCTCGTCGACCGAGGCGTCGCGGGCCAGGTCGGTCAGATCCGACAGGGTCTCCACATCATCGAGCTCTGTGTCGCTCGCTTCCCACCCGTCTTCGGTGCGCGCGAGCAGTGCGGCGAAGTACACCGTGACTCTCCCACTGGTAGGCGTGCCGGTTGGGGGTCCCCCCGGCGGAGGTTGCGGGCGGGGAGTGCTTCTCCGAGCCCCACCCACCCGGAATCGTGGCAGAAACAAGGCGTTCAAGGGATGTCTTCGGCTCCCTGTGTCTGGCTGTTTTGATCGCGGGTACTCCGATCAAGGCAGTCCACCCACCAGCGCACTCATTGCCGCCACCAGCGGATCGTACGCGGCCAGGGGTCATGTGGCCGTACGGCCACCCCGGTCGGCCGCGTCGCTACCAGCGGAAGGTGCGCATACGCATGGCGCGACGCAGGCGTGCGGCCTTGGCCCGACGGGGCTGGACGCGGTCGCGCAGCGCCCGCGCCTCGGCGAGTTCACGCAGGAACCGGGCCCGACGCCGCATGCGCTCGGCGTCCGACTCCTGCGCTTCGCGTTCCTCGGGGGACTCCCGGTCGGGCATAGGCACACCACCCCATTGCATCCTTCTCACTTTCCCTCCGATGGGGGGTGGGAAGCCAGAGAGGGGCCGGATCCGGGACGGACCGGTTCCGAGCGGGGCGGTGCGCCAGTCCAACGGGGGCGTGGTGGGTGTTCGGAGCCCGGATAGTGTGGGGGGTATGCGTCTCCACGTCGTCGACCACCCCCTGGTCGCCCACAAGCTCACCACGTTGCGCGACCAGCGCACCGACTCCGCGACCTTCCGTCGGCTCGCCGACGAGCTCGTCACCCTGCTCGCCTATGAGGCCACGCGGGACGTGCGCACCGAGCAGGTCGAGATCGCGACCCCGGTCGCCCGGACCACCGGCGTCAAGCTCTCCCACCCGCGTCCGCTGGTCGTGCCGATCCTGCGTGCCGGCCTCGGCATGCTCGACGGCATGGTCCGGCTGCTGCCGACCGCCGAGGTGGGCTTCATGGGCATGGTCCGCAATGAGGAGACGCTCCAGGCCTCCACGTACGCGACGCGCATGCCGGAAGACCTCTCGGGTCGCCAGGTGTACGTCCTGGACCCGATGCTCGCGACCGGCGGCACGCTGGTCGCGGCGATCCAGGAGCTGATCAAGCGCGGCGCGGACGACGTGACCGCGGTGGTCCTGCTCGCCGCCCCGGAAGGCGTCGAGATCATGGAGCGGGAACTGGCGGGCACGCCGGTCACGGTCGTGACGGCCGCCGTGGACGAGCGCCTCGACGAGAACGGCTACATCGTGCCCGGGCTGGGGGACGCGGGGGACCGGCTGTACGGAGCGGCGGAGTAACGACCTGAGGGGCAATAGGGAGCGGCGTCGCGACGCCCGGCACGGCCTCCCCCAAGCTCTTCGAGCAGGGGGGACCCTCAGCGGCGTTGCCGAAATGTCCTAGTAGCTCCGCTACGAGGACCTTCCGGCGCCTTGCGATCGACCGCACCGGACGCCGCTCCTTCACCCACTCCCTATTGCCCCCCAGGTCGTAAGTCGCGTTCAGGGCGGGGTGTGGGTCTTCGTACGACGGCCACACCTCCGCCCTCAGGTCGCCCGGAGCGGCCTCAGCAGCCCTTCTTCTTGCCGTCCTTGACCGCCGACGGCGACGGTGACGGTCCGGTCAGCGCCGCGAGCGCCTTGTCCGCGTCCGTTTTCTTCGTCAGCGCCTCGAACTCGTCGCCCAGGATCAGGTCGACGGTGGTGCTCGTGCGGGTGTCCGTGCGGCGCTCGGCGTTCGCGAGCTGGGTGCCGAGGACCGGCAGAGAGGTGTCGAGGGAGGCCTTGGGGCCGAGCAGCACCCCGACGCCCGTGACCTTCTTGTCGTACTCCTTCGTCGCGTTGCCCACGTCGCCGATGTGGAAGCCGCGCTTCTGCAGTTCGTCCGCGGCCTTTTTGGCGAGGCCGGTGCGGGGCGTGGCGTTGAGGACGTTGACCGTGATCCGCGCGGGTTCGGGCAGCGCTCGCGCGTTGGTCCTGGGCGACGCGCTCGCCTTCACACAGTTCGCCTTCGAGCCGGACGCCGTCGTCCTGTCGCCGCCCGTGAAGACGTCGATGAGCTGCAGTGTTCCCCAGGCGACCAGTCCGAGCGCGGCCACGGACGCGACGATCGCGAACACGAGCCTGCCGTGGCGCCGGGGCCGACGCATCCGCGGATACTTGTCTCCCGTGATCCGGTACTGGCCGCCCATGCCGGGGGGAGTCAGCATGCTCATGGGCGCAGCGTAATGTGCCAGGGCGGCAATGCCTACTAGATGATCATTGGCCGTCGCCCAGTCCAACCCGAAAGGGCCAAAGGGCCCACGGACGGGCCCGTGCCCGGTGAACCGGGCATGAGAGCTCAGCCGAGTTCGAGGACTCTCGCGTGCAGGACCTGCCGCTGCTGCAGCGCCGCGCGCACTGCGCGGTGGAGGCCGTCCTCCAGATACAGGTCTCCCTGCCACTTCACGACGTGCGCGAAGAGGTCGCCGTAGAACGTCGAGTCCTCGGCGAGCAGGGTTTCCAGATCCAGCTGCTGCTTGGTCGTCACGAGCTGATCGAGGCGGACCGGGCGCGGCGCGACGTCCGCCCACTGCCGGGTGCTTTCCCGGCCGTGGTCGGGGTACGGCCGGCCGTTTCCGATGCGCTTGAAGATCACACGGAAAGCCTACCGGCCAAGACGTTCCGGGCGCAGCCATGGCGACGGAGTACGACGCTGGAAAAGATGCGGTAAACAGGGGCAAAACAGGAGCTGTTGCTCGAGTCGGGGGACGGCGGGACTGCGCCGGGAGGCCATCGCCCCCAGGACCGCGGTGATTGTTTGCCGCACTCGCTCAGGCAATTCCGCGCATCGCGTGCCACCAACACCAGCCCCCGGCCCGGGGCGGACGATGCCGCCGCACGCGCGGATCCGCAAGATCACCCGTTCGGCCGCCAGTGAGGCGGGGCGGCGGCCCGTTGTGAGGGCAGCCGCCGTGCGCTGCGCCCTATTCGCGGTCCCTGCCCGGCGGGAAGGCCGGGAGGGCTTCCTCGGGAGGCTCGGGTTCGGGTGTGGGCTCCGGTTGCGGTCGCGGCTTCGAACTGCGCGCGGCCTCGGCTCGCAGCAGGGCAAGCACGATCGCGTACGGGTCGCTGGGCATGTCGGTGTCCTCGCGTCGCTGAGAAGGGTGACGGTTACGGGGCCGGGGCCGGACCCGTCAGCACAGGAGGACGACGGTGCGTAGGGCATACAGCGCGCAGGAGTACGGCGCGCGTACCAGGGAGAGGAGGAGGTCGTCCGGTGCGGACGGCCCCGCGTCGGCCGGCGGCACCGGCCGCAGCGGTACGAGGGCGCGGTGTCCGGGGAGGCACGCGGGCCGCAGCACCCTGACGAGCGCGTCATGCTCCGCGTCGCACGCCTGAGCCGTGGACACCGCGAAGGACTCGTCTCCCACCGCCTCCGCGGGCGCGACGGCCACCAACAGCAGCGCGACGAGCGTCAGAAACACCCGCAGCCCGGCATACCGACGAGCGGCGCTTGGATGCTGCAGGGCGGGGCTCACGAGTGGTCATCTGCCCGCTGCGCATGCACCGTTCGGCGTGTCGCCCCGAGAACCGCCCTCTCGGACTATCTGCGGGGCGCGGAGTTGACGCGATTCACGGGGTCACGATTCACGGGGCCATGCTTCACAGGGTCACACCGTGCGCGGGATCCGCTGCGCACGACCGTGGAGCCGGATCGCCGTGAAGATCTCGACGATGCCGACCACGACCAGCCACCAGCCGGCCACCAGGGTGAGTACGGTGATCGAGGTGAACGGCGAGATGATCAGCACGATCCCCGCGATGAAGGTGACGACGCCGAGGAAGGCCTGCCAGCCGCGCGCGGGCATGGCGGGATCGTGGGCGGCGGCCAGGGTGTGGGTGATCCCGCGGATCAGCCAGCCGATGCCGATCCACAGCGCGAGCAGCAGGATCGACTCCAACCGGCCCCGGAAGCAGAACAGGCCCAGCAGGATCGACAGGGCGCCGCTGATGAAGGCCAGGACCCGCAGCGAGGTCGCCTTGTGCGTGCCGAAGGCGGCCGCCAGTTGGAGCGCGCCGCTGATGATGAGGTAGATGCCGAAGAGGACCCCGGCGACGAGCAGGGACGGGCCGGGCCAGGCAAGGAGCACGATCCCCAGGATCAGCGAGGCGATGCCGGTGACGAGGACGACCTGCCAGGCGGTGCGGGAGAGAACGTGCAGGAACCCCTCGAAGGGTGGCTCCATCTCGCGCGGGGGCTGTGTAGGCGCGTGCGCGCCATGGACACGGCGGTCGTTGTATTCCGGTCCCCAAGGGGGGCCGCTCGGTGCTTCGGTCATGATCCATGCTTGGACCGGGCACGCGTGCCCCGCCACCCTGGGTGGTCCACCCGGCTGACGGCCGCCGGCGGTGACGCCGGCCATCGCGCGCTGCCCCGGTCGAGCAGGCTGCGGTCGGACCTGCTTCGCCTCCTCGCCGACGGGCGGACGGCTCGGCCCGAGCTTGTAGCGGAGCTACCAGGGCCTTCCGGCAACGCCGCGAGCGGCCGTGCCGGGCATCGCGACGCCGCTCCCTATTGCTCCCCAGGTCGTAAGGGACGGTCGTCTTCGTGATGCTCGCCACGTCGCGGCGACCGGTGTCTTTGGTCCTCCGCGTCTCGGGTGCGACGGTCAGCCGAGACGGCATGCGAGACGGAACACGACGAGGGCCCCGACCGGCGAACCAGTCGGGCCCTCTTCTGCCCTGACGGGCGGAGGCGGAGGATACGAGATTCGAACTCGTGAGGGGTTGCCCCCAACACGCTTTCCAAATGTTCGTATGGGGTTCGGGCAGGTTCGCAGGCATCCTGACCTGCGGCGCAGTGGTAGTGGATCGCTCAGATGGACACTCCGGGACGACCACGGATGCAACCCAAACTGCACACCGGCACCCTGGCGCAACCCCAAGGCATCTGGGGCTAGCTGCCGGAGGCCGCGCCTTCGGCATGCTCCACCAGCACATCGGCGACATCCGCCGCCAGCAGGAAGGGCAGGTGCCGGTTCACCTGGTCCTCGTGGTCGCGGTAGCGGGCGAACGGCAGCAGGGACGCCAGCAGGGCCCACTGGTACTCGGCCTCGCGGAACGGCCAGTTTTTCTGCTCGCAGCCCTTGAGGATGGCGCGCAGCTTTGCGATACACAGCAGCACCCGCCGCACGTCCGGGTCCACGTCCTCCGGGATGTCCGGCTCCCACATGGCCGTGCTGCGCAGCGCCCCGACGAACCAGGAGCGCACCTGGAGAAGTTGCTCATGATTCCAGGCGAACGTCCGTGACCACAGGGCGGACTCGAGGCGAGCGAAGTCCTTGCAGATGTGCCCCTGGTGGGTGGTCTCGAAGTCGATGACGTAGAGATCGGGATGCCGGCCGTCCGGTCCGCTGGCCAGGACGTTCTCGCCGTGGAGATCGCCGTGGCAGACACAGGTCAGATAGGAGGCCGTCGTGACACCGTACTGCCGGTCGTAGAGGAGCCGTTCGAAGAGGGCACCGGTGCCGGCATCCCGCTCGCCGATCTCCGCCATGTGGGCGACCAGCCACAGCGGGTTCGTGACCGACTCGTAGCCGGGAGCGGCGGCGAACGGGCTGGAGCCGAGCGCGGAGTTCTCCAGCAGGTGCCCGAGCCTGCGGTGCCGCCAGGGCAGTCCGCCGTCGATGCCGAAGATGTCGGCGACCTCGGGCAACCGGAAGTGTTCCAGCTCGGATTCCGCATTCTTGCCCGGCGCGTAGCTGGTCAGCTCGAAAGCGGCCGGACGCAGGGCCGGATACTCCCCCCGCAGGTCGCCGATGGTCCGCTGGGCCTGGCTCAGCCACGGGCCGAGGGCGTCCATGAAGACTTCCTCGATGACCGGCTGGAGCGCGTCCGGGTCCGCGGTGCGCACCCAATCCCGCAGTGTCTTCGGTTCATCGCGGTGCCGGAAGACGTAAGAGGTGAAGATGCCCTGATAGAGATCGCCGTTGCTGCTGTTGGCGATGGTGGTGCTGCCCACGACGCACTTGCTTGCCCGGTACACCGGCCGCAGATACGCCTCCGCGAACCGGTCGAAGTTCTCCTTCTCCCTGCGTACCTTGGCCACCTCGTCGATCTTCAGCACACCGATCGGGCCGAAGCTGTCGAGGGCGAGGAAGGTCGGCACGGGCCGTCCGGCGAACAGCGCGCCCTGGACCATGGTGCCCTGCGGGCCCGGGGCCAGCTCGGCGGCGATGCCCTGGAGCAGGCGGTTGGAGACCTGTACGGACGCGTCCTGGTCGCCCATGGACAGCAGGTTGGCGGTCGTGGCGGCACCGGAGTCCCAGGGGTTCCTGGCGACCCGCACCATGCGGATCGTGGCCAGCATGTCCCGGCTCGCCTTGCGCCAGAAGGCGAGCGCCTCCTGCCGCTCCTCCGGGGTCTCCGTGTCGCCGTAGGAGCCCGTGGAGGAGTACAGCAGGTCGAGCAGGCGGTCCAGCCGGTCGGCCTTCCAGCCGGACAGCTTGAGCAGGGTGAGCGCGACGCTGCTACGGTGCTGGTTCTCCTCGGTCCAGCGGTTGAGGACCCGGGCCGCCCAATACTCCGCATAGATGTGCCGGTCGGCGAATCTGGGGTCCTGGATCAGTTCGTTGAAGCGCAGCTCCTTGGGGGCGGTCGGGTCGGGGCCGCCCACGAGTAGATGGATGCCGATGGCGTGCCGCAGCCAGCCGTAGACATACGGAACGCGGTTCAGCTCGGGGTCGCGCAGCTCGCCGAGTGCCAGCAGCACCGCCGTCTCGGTGACGTCCAGCAGCTGTTCGCGCTTGGCCTCGTGGTACCGGTAGGAGATCTGGATGAGCTGGAGATAGCCGAGGATATCGGCGAGGGTCTGGTAGCCGCTGGAGTGCCAGTGGCCTTCCACGGCGTAGTTCCAGAGCGCGCTGGCCAGCCAATGCTGGCGCAGCGCCCGGACGTCGACCACTGTGTTGCCTTTGGCGTACGACAGCATCTCCGAACGGCAGGTGCTGCGTGCGTCCTTGGCCCGCTGGTGCAGTGCCTGGGCGTCGTCGCCGGGCACGGAGACGAAGGCAAGGAGGCCGGGCAGCTCCTGCAGGTCCTCGTCGAGGACCGGGAGGAGCGACTCGGAGGGGACGGTGGCGTGTCTGCCGAACAGTTCGGTGATGCGCGCTCCCAGCTCCGCCGTCAGCTGCCGAACCGTGGCCTCGTCGGGCTCGCCGGACCGCCAGTCTTCGAGGAGCGTGTCCCAGTCCCGGGCCGGGTTCATCTGCGGGGGAAACCGGGAGGCCGCGACGCCGACGGTGGCCGTCTCGCCCCCGGCGGCCACCGAGACCGCGACGCCGCCCCCGGCGTCCGCCGCCGCTGCCGCCGTGGAGGTGGCGCCGCCCTCGGATGCCGTGCTCGGGGCGACCGCTGCCGCGGCGGAGAGCACCACGGCGGGGCCGTCTTCGGCGCCCGGGGCGGAGGCCTGCTGCGGCAGCCGGCCGACGGAGGCCGGACCGGAACTCGCTCCGGGGCCCGGTGCCGGTCCTGTCCCTACAGCCGGGGCGGGCACCGGACCGAGCTGTTTCAGGCGCTCCTGGCATTTCTCGATCGTCGGCGTGTACCGGCCGTCGTCGTTCCGCTCGGACTCCAGGAGCAGGACAGCGAGTTCGAGTAATTCACGCGCCCGCGCGACGTCCGTCCGCATGTAGTACTCGGCCACGGTCGACGCGCCGTTCGCGATTCGGTACCCGGGAACGTACGGGTAACCGTTCGCGAGTTGCTCGCGTGTCCTGAGCAGACCCTCGCGCGCCTTGCGTAGGTGCGCCTCCCGCGACGGCATCGCCTGGAGCGCGTCGTCCAGCGCCCTCTCCAGCGTGTCTGCCGAGTGCTGGAGAACTTCCCTGCTCACACCGCCGGTCACCGGCGCCCCCTCAAGATCTGTGTGTGCGACTTGCTGATGTCGCGCACGCCTTGGTCGTCGTATCCCAGCAGAGCAGCGGAGCCGCCGTCATCGGTTCGGACAAGGCACCCACGGAGTCAGCTCGCGGGGTGGAGATCCTCGCGGTAGCGCCGTTCACCGACCAGGAAGGCGGACTGCGGCAGCACCAAATGGGCTCCCGCCCGGCCGAGCGCTATCTCCTTGCGGGTGGCACCGATGACCCCAGTCTCCGTTTGCTCGTTCGCGAGGGCGACCAGTGCGGAACGCAGTTCCTCGGCCTCGGGCCGGTCCGTCAGGAGGTCGTACACCTCCAGGAACCGAAGCTGTCGGTACGTCTCCCCCGCCACCTTCATGGGGCCGTCGATGACGCGCCGGACATGCTGGAACGCCACGGCTTGGGCGAGGTCCGTCAGCTCCTCGTGCCCGACCTCGCCAAGTTCCTCGATGAGTTCACGCCGCAGGCACTCGGTCGCTGGCTCCCGGCCGTCCCCGCGGTGCAGCCAGCGCGCGAACGCAAGGACCCCGCTGCCGGAAAGGAATCCCCGCAGATCGAGCCGCATTACGGCACGGTCGCGCTGTTCGGGTTCGAAGCCGAGCCGCTCCAGGTCGGAACGGGCTGTCTCACGGTATTTCACCACTCCGCCCGGCGGACCAAAGGCGCCGGGGCGGGCAGGCGTGGCGAAGAGGATGAGCCGACCCTCCTCATGGACCCGCAACAGCACAGCCACCGACACCCGTGTCCGGCGCCTCGGTGTGAGAAGGACCAGCAGCAGCTTCAGGTGCCGCCGGTTCTGCCAGAGGGTACGGCCCACATAGGTGAGCAGGGCCAGAATGAGCCCGCCGACGATCTTCTCGACCACTGGGGCCCCCTCCGCCTGGTGTTTACGCGCCAATGTACCGACGCCGTGCACCGTTCAGTGAGGCGACAACAAGCACGCCGCCGACCAACGCCTCCGCGATCGGTGTGGATTGCGACTCGTAGGGCTGTGCCTGGAGAAGTCGTCAAGGTTCCCCGCCCGTGACCCGTCCTTGGAGCGGGCCACGATATGTGCCTCTTCGTCGAACGCGGACGAATCATTACAGTCCGTACTTCAGCCCAAACGATCTTGCGCGGCTTCTCGGGGACAGCCATGCACGGCACCCTGCCAGAGCGTCCCGGCGAGCGCAGGGAACCGGCTCGGCTTCTTCGGCACGAGCGAACCCGTCGGCGCCTGATCATGGCAACTGCAACCCCGAAAAGACGAGGACCCGGATGCATAAGCATCCGGGTCTCGTTTGCCCTGGTGGGCGGCTGCGGAGGATACGAGATTCGAACTCGTGAGGGGTTGCCCCCAACACGCTTTCCAAATGTTCGTTTGGCTGTCCGGCTGGGGTCGTGTCCGTCTTAACCTGTGGCGGAGCGGTTGGGCTTGCCTCGTTCGAACAGCCTTGGACGGGCGGGAATGAGACCGGAAATGAGACCAGCCTGCGCTGGCTGTCGGAGTCACTGCGAGGGGGTCGGAACCGGTCAGGTGCGCGAGGAATCCCCTCCTCGGAGCGCTTGCCCCGCGATGGCGGCGATGCGCCCGACGTGGTCGCGCAGTTGGGCAAGCTCCGTGGTCTGCTGTCGGCCTACCGCGACCGCGGACAGGGCAGCGATGACGGTTTCCTGGTGGTCGCTGGTGCCCAGCACTTGGGCGGCGCGGTGGAGCAGAGCGGTATCCACGCTGACCGAGCAGGCCGACTCGGGCACATTCGGCGTGGCGGGCTCAGGGGCCCGCCTGGCCTTGCGGCGGGGTGCCGATGATGCCGGAGCAGGCGTGGGTTCGGCCGCCGGCGGGGGTTCCGGCGCAATGGAGTCGGGGCTGCCGAGCACCGTGACCATCGGCTTTCGATAGCAGACACTTCTGCCTGTCTTGGTCGTAAGGACGACCAGCTCCATGGTGAGGTCGCAGACGGCCGGGCCGTCGACACGTTCCAGGGCGTCCGTCAGGTCGGAGACCTGCGCGGCTACCTGCCACGAGCTCGTCATGAAGTGGAACTCGCCGAGCATGGGTGCTGCTGCGATCCGGAAGGTGAGCTCGATGGAGGGCATCGGGCCACGGCCGTCTCTGGCTGCCAGTCTCTTGTCCTCAAGCAGTGGAGGGCATCCGCACGGCTGACCCTTCTTCTCTTCCGGCGACAGGAGCTGCGAGCCGTCGCACTCGTGGACGATCCCCTTGCTGCCCCAGAGGAGCATACGAGCCGCCATCGCGTCAGGTCCGTCCACGGTGACGCGTACGCCGTCGCGGCTCGTTAGGACTTCGTAGGCAAGGCTTCCCCCTCCTTCGTTCGGTTGAGGTTCGCCACCCAGTAGGCACGCGATGCGGGCGGCCACATCGGCATCGTCCGTGGTGACACGCCAGGCATCCAGGGCTTGCGGCCGTTTGTCGGATAAGCGTCCCAAGTGGAAGCGCCCGGCTCGGGCGGTTGTGCTCTGCGTCATTCGGGAACCTTGATAGAGCGGACAACAGACAACGCTTCGCCTCCGTCTGCCGAAGGGGCTGCACGTGGGTGCCGCAACACCGACGGCAGGGTGGCGCTCACCATTGTGTCTGCGCCGGTCGCGGATGCGTGGGCATACGTCAGACCTCGCCGTAGAGGGTCGCTAGGTCGATCAGTCGGACGTCCGGGTCGGCAGTTGCTGCGGCGTGCGCCTTGTCGTTGAATCCGGCTCCGCTGAAGCAGATGAGTCGGGTGTTGGTGGTGTCGTAGCGGCCCGCAAGGGTGACGAGGTCGCGGATGTGCCGGAGACGTTCGATCAGCGCCATGGTGTCGTTCCACTTGGCCTCTCCGATGGCCAGGAGCGACGGCTTGGCGCCATCCGCGATCCCGAGGACCGCCACGTCGACCTCGTGGCCGGTGCGGGCCTTGGGGTCGTGGACGACGCCCTGTCTGACTCGGGCGGGCAGACCGCCCAGGAGCTCGAGGTCGGCGTGATGCAGCGCCCAGTCGCGGCCCGATCGGTGGCTAGCTGGGGCCAGCCGTCTCGGCAGCCTCGCCCTCGACATGTTCTGTCTTCTCCTGTGCACCACCTTTCATCACGAGGCCGAGGCCCACCTCGCGGCTCGGCTCTGCCTCGGCAGTCGGGGTGACGGGCGGCCGGCCGGTGCGCCAGGCCGTGTACAAGCTCGCCAGAGCGATGGTCACGGCGGCTAGGGATTCTGGCGACAGCCCCAAGGCCACCAGTGTGACCCCCGTCGCGAGCACCATGACGAAGGCGATGAGGTCCAGAACGCGGGAGTGGTGAAGCAGGGAGAGACGGCGCATCGGTACGGAATCCTCTCGGTGCGGGCTGTGGTGATCAGCCTTCCTTTCTGGTCCCGTCGCGCGCTACGATTTCTAAGTTCTATCTGAGAAAACATGGCATCTGTCGAGAGAGTGAGAGTCGGTATGGCGTCCCCACACCGAGGCGGCGGCCGGCCAGCCGCGCCTCCGTCGACAGGTTCGGAAGCCGTGGATGCGCTGGTGCTACTCCTGCGGGACGTGCGTAAAGAGGCGGGGTTCTCGGTTGAGAACGTCCATGAACTACTTAGGATTAGTGGGCAGTTGGACGGTCAGCTGCCTGCCAGATCGACGCTCTACCGCAAGCTGAGTGGTGTTGGGCTAATGAACGAGCGCCGCCTGGTCGAGGCAGTCGTGGGGGTCTGCGTCTCCGATGAACAGCGCGCCGTCGCCCTGAGGGAACGGGCCGTCGGCCTGCTGCACCAAGCCTGGTCGAGAGATGCCGAGCCGGTTCCGCCGCAATCTGAGGTGCCCACGGGTGATAGCGGCTCGATGGCTGAACTGATCAGAGTCCAGCGTGAGTTGATCGATGTCCAGGTCCAGCTTGCCGCCGCACTCCAAACTGCTGCAGAGGCTGAGAAAGAAGCCGCCCGATCACGTGCGTTGGTGACCACGCTGCTGGTGCTTGGAGCCGTCAGGGCCACCGCGCTTGAGGGCGCCCCTATCCCCGGTTCTCCCTCCGATGCCGCCTCCGGGCTGCGGGCTCGCCTCGCGGACGCTGCGGCTGAACGGGACGAGGCACGGCAAGCTGCGCGCGTCGCACAACGCCGCCTGGCTGAGGCCGAGGAGGTACTTGCTGCCCGAGGCGTGGGCTCTGCAGGTCCAGCCCACGCCGGTCGTTTGGAGTGGCCGACGATCCGCAGGGGCTCCACCAACTGGACTGCCTCTGCCGACGCACCTGGCCAGGAAACCGGTCGGGTTGTGTCAGATACCAGCACCTCACCCGTCGAGCCTGACATGGAGCAGGGCGCGGTGTTCCTGTCGGGGTGGCAGGCGCGTGACAGTGTCCGGACACTGGAGCAGGACCCCGAATTGGCCGAGGTCGTCGCTGAGATGCTGCGCCTTGACCCGGACGGCAGTCGAATGGGGTCTGTGATCGATGGGGCAGGACGGCACCTGCTCGATCCCGCGCACACCGGTCGCTATCTCTGGTCCCAGCTCACCAAGGTCGAGAAGAGCGGCTTGGGTACCGCCGTGGGTCAGCGCATCCAGCGTGAGTTGGGCCTCGCCGACGGAGTGCGACTGGACTTCAGCGTGGTCGGGCACGAGGTAGACGTGAAGTTCACGCTGGGTGGCAACTGGATGTTCTCGCCCGAACTTCAGGGCGGTCTATGCCTGCTCGTCCGGGCCGACGATGCGAGCGGCCAGTGGAGCCTCGGTCTGCTACGAGTGAGGCCCGAACTAATGCGAAATGGTGCTAATCGGGACGGTAAACGCGGGCTGAGCGCGCAGGGACGGAGCGCGATCCACTGGATCCACCGCGACCTTCCACTACCTGAGCATGCCCTGCGGCGGCTGCCTGCTGATGTGGTGGACGCGATCTTCGCCAAGCCTTCGGGGCAGGCTCGCACTGAGGAGCTGTTCCAGCAGGCCCAACTGACTGCGATCACCACGGCGGACCTTTCCGCTGTCACCATGCAGCTCGACGGCGTAAAGCGGGCACGGGATGCACGGCGTAGCCTCGCCAGGCGCGGCGTGCTTGTACTGAACGGCACTCGTTCTCGCGATTGCGAGTGGGCCTCCGCTCTCGGCCTGCCCGTCCTTGCGCCGAGCACGTGGATGAGCGTCCGGCTCGCTCCGGCGCCCCAGCACGACGACAGCCCCACAATCGCGCTTGACGGCGCCCCATGGCGCGTGGCCCGCTCGGGCGACGTCGAGACCCCGCTGCCTACGGCTGTCCTTGGCTGATCGGCGTTTTCCCGCACAGGCTCAGGGAAGTACGGCGGCACCGTTACCGGCGATTGAGTCCCCCATAGGACGGATAAGAGAAGCGCCGATTGTCAGCCATTGGCTGATCGACGCCCTTACGGTTCGGCGCCGCTTCCTTGATCCTGCTGTGCCGGACCAAAGGGAGGGCCATGGCGGCGGTACGGAAACGGCGGGTATCGGCTGCGCGTAAGCGTCGCCAGCAGCGGCTCAAGATCGGCGCCATCGCCGGGGGCGTGAGCGTCGTCCTCCTGGTGGCCTTCTGGAGCGTGATCTGGCCCTATCTCGTCGGTGCGCTTGTTCTCGGTGCCGTCTCGGGCGTAGCGGCTGGGACACCGGTCATTTACTGGACTGGTCGCTGAAGGCCGGGTCCCACGCGTTGATAGGCGGGCAGGAGACGCAGTTCGGCGAACTGCCAGGGGGTTTTCGCGGCGGTGGTGAAGGCGGCGGGGCCGTCGGTGAGGTGGGTGAGGACGCCGAGGAGGAGGGTGTGGGAGACGGCCAGGAGGGGGCCGTGGCGTTGGGCGGTGTGGTGGAGGAAGGCTGCGCAGTGGCGGGCGCGGGTGTGGAGGTCGGTGAGGCTTTCGCCGTCTTCGCAGCGTAGGGAGGGGTTGGCGAGGCGGCGGGCCCGCCAGGCGCGATAGGCCGGTGGATAGGTCTCGGCGGTGCGGCCGAGGATGATGCTCGGGGCGCGCCATTCGGCGAGGAGGCCGGAGATGGCGACGATGGGCAGGCCCGTGAGGTGCGAGATGAGGGTGGCGGTCTGACGGGCGCGGGGGATCGGGCTGGTGACGATGGTGGTGATGCCGTCGGGGAGGGGAATGGAGCGGTGTACTTGGTCGCGGCCTTCCACGGTGAGGGCGGCCTCGTGCGGGGCGTGGTAGCCGGGGCGGTGGCCTTCGTAGGCTCCGTGTCGCATGAGCCAGATGTCAGCCAAGGATCCAGCCTCCGTCGACGCGCAGGGTCTGGCCGGTGATGAAGCCGGCGTCGTCGGTGGCGAGGAAGGCGACAGCCGCGGCAACGTCGTCCGGGCGTCCTCGGCGTTGGACGCACTGGCGGGCGAGCTGGCGGGCGGTCATGGCCACTGGGTCGGCGACGACGGTGTCTTCGGCGGGAACGCGGATGGAGCCGGGGGCGACGCAGTTCGCGGTGATGCCGACAGGGCCGAGTTCGCGGGCGAGAGCGCGGGTGAGTCCTTCGAGGCCGGCCTTGGCGCTGATGTAGCCAGTGAGGTCGTGGCGGCCCGCGGTGGCGAGGACGGAGCCGATCGTGATGATTCGGCCCCATCCGGTGGCGGTCATGGTGGGGGTCAGCTCGTGGGTGAGGAGGTAGTGGCTGGTCAGGTTGGTGGCCAGCGCGTCGTTCCAGTGGTCGGGCGTCGTCTTCGTCCACGGCTGGCGGGGGTAGGCGCCTGCGTTGCTGACGAGGATGTCGATCGGGCCGAGCTGGTCGTGGGCCTGGTGGCAGAAGGCCCGTACGGCTTCGGTATCGCGAAGGTCGCCTTCCAGGGGGAAGGCGGTGCCGCCACTTCTGGTGATGTGGTTGGCGAGTGTGGCGGCGGCCTGGCCGTCGTCGAAGTGGGCGAGGGCGACGGCGGCTCCGTCTGCCGCGAGGCGGCGGGCGATTGCCGAGCCGAGGCCGCCGGTGGCTCCGGTGACCAGGGCTGTGCGGCTGTTCAGGGGGCCGGGCATGGTGACTCCAGCGGGCAGAAGTAGGTGGTGGGGTCGAAGGCGGGGCTCATGGCTTCGGCGAGGCGGGCGAGGAGGATGAGCCGGTCCTCGGGAGCCAGGTCGGCCAGGTTGTAGACGCCGAGGATGCGCATGGCCAGGTAGGGGCGGAGCAGGGTGGCGAGGTCGGCGTCGGGCCAGAGGCGGTCGGCGACTGGTCGTATGAGCTGATTCCAGTACGTGGTCATGGCGGTTCGCCGGGGAGCCGAGAGGCGCGGGGCGTAGTCGATGTGGATGGTGCTCGTGGCGGGGTCGACTTCCGCTCGTCGGACTTCGGGTGTGTTGGCTGGGATGTGGTCGAAGGTCGTGGGGTGGTCGGCGAAGGCGGCCGGGTTGTACCTGGGTACGAGCCAGCCGCCGAGGGCGGAGGTGTACCAGAGGAAGTTCGCGAACTCGCCCGGGATGCTGTTCATTCCGGCGGTGTCGTAGTCGAACCAGGCGAGCGGGTGGGCGAGGTTGACGTCGGTGGGGTCGCCCTGGGTGAGGGCTGCCCAGACCGGCTCCGTCGTGGCGAAGTGGGTTCGTAACCAGCGGAGGGTCGCGGCCCAGTTCAGGTGGTGTCGGCGGCCGTTGATGCTCAGGTGGTACGTGTCGAGGCGGGAGACCGGGACATCGACGAGGCCGTCGGCGATCGGGAAGTCCGTCCCGGCGTAGTACGTGTCGAGTCGGCCGCCGGGCGTCGCTCGGTCCCAGTACAGCTTGCGGACGACTTGGGCCGGATCGATCGGCCAGGCCGTTGTGAGGATGACCTCGCGGTACGCGGCCGTGAGCTGGTCCATGTAGTCGGGGAGGCTGTTGCTCGGCTCGTTCGTGTTGAGGAGGTCGAGTAGCAGCCCTTGGTCGGTGCCGCCGGGGAGGCGCTCGTACACGAGGAGGTGTCCGCCCGGCACGCGCAGGTGGGCGTGGAGGGCGGGTACGCGGTAGTGCCGGGCCATGAGGATGTGGCCGCGGATCTCCTCACGGGCCTCGGCCGGGTCGCGGGTGTACTTCAGGAGCAGCGGGTGGCCGAGGAGGTCGACGGGGCAGAGCAGGTTGCGGGTGAAGCGCCGTACCGGACCGACCCGCAGACGGGGCTGGAGAGTCATTGCCTCACCCCGTTCAACAGGTCGATGCAGATCTGGGCCAGCGAGGTGGGTGAGAAGGCGTCCATGTGGGTGTCCGTGTCGGGCGCGATGGCGTCGCGGACGGGGCAGAGGTCGCCCTGGTGCATTCGGTCAGACAGGCCGGTGGCGACGGCGTGGTGGTGAGGCAGGCCAGTGCGCCACTTGCTGTGGCTGTGGCGCGCGTACAAGCCGATGACCGGTGGCCCGCTGCCGTCCCTGGTGCGGGCCATCGCGGCGAGGTGGGTGAGGCCGGTGTCGTTGCCGACGACCAGGTGGCAGTACGGGAAGAGGTCGGCGAGGTGGTCGGTCGGCACCCCGTTGAGGCGGAGGACCTGCACGTGGCGCCGAGGGGCTTCCGCGGTGATGCGGACACCGTCGGCCGGGTTGCCGCCGATGAGCAGCAGCCGGGCCTGGGACTGTTGGGCCTCGGCGATGCGTTCGGCGAGTTCGATATAGCGCTGGGCGGTGTAGTCCTTGCGCTCTGGCCAGCTCGTGGCGGTGATGGCCGCCATGGTCAAGCCGCTCAGCCAGCCCACCGAGTGCAGTTCCTCCACGAGCTTGTTCGACCCGGTGGCGAGGAGGGGAGCGAAGGGCGCGGTGTGGGGCAGGCGGATGCCGAGGCGGCGCTCCAGCGCCAGGTAGTGGCGGGCGGGAAGGTCCGGGTGGGCGCGGCCTTCGCTCGACCAGCAGGGAGGGGCGGCCGGGTCGAGCACCAGACTCACCGCAGCCTTCGAGGCCAGCGCCTCGACCCCGGCGCGGTCGCCGATCACGGCACGCCGACCGCTGGGCGTGGTGGTCCGGGGCTGTGTGATCAGGCTGGTGCGGGTGACCAGCCCCGCGTACGGGCCTACCGCACGAACGGTCAGGCGAATGGAGCGCAGGCGCAGCCAGTCGAGGAGTGCGCGGACCGCCGAGAAGGCGAGGAGGGCGTCTCCGAGCTTTCCCTCGAAAGCCACGTCGATCTCGCTGCACCCGCTCAGGCGGTTGACGAGCTCGGCGGAAGCAGGGAGCGGGAGCGGCGCGCCGACGGGGAGGCTGTCACGGTCGTAGCCGAGCGGGGTGGTGTGGACGGCCTCGGCGGGGATGACTTGCTCGCCGGGGTGGAACTGGATACCGGCCGAGGCGACCGCGGTCATGCCATGCCCTCGATCGTGGTCAGGGCGACCAGCGGCAGACCGAGGCCGGTGAGCATGTCGCGGGCTCCACGTGTGGTGTCCTCAACGAGGCAGGCCGCCGCCAGTGGGACGGCGTCGGCCTCGCGGAGGCGGCGGGTGAGATCGGCCAGGGTCCGGCCGGTGGTGATCTCGTCGTCCACCAGGACGATGCGCTGTCCGGGAGCGATGCCGTACGCGAAGACGTCGGTGCGCATGGCGTGTGGCTCGCTGAAGCGGACCGCGCCGTCGAGCGGGAGGTGCAGCTTCCAGGCGATCTTGTAGGGCAGGTGGGCGGCGCTGGATAGGGAGACGGTCGGCAGGATGCCGCCGGCGTCCAGGCCGAGGAGGAAGTCCACGGTCCCGAGCCCGTCCGGCATCTGCTCCTGGAGGCGCTGCCACAGGCGGGTGCCGGTGGTGGCGAGGGTGTCGGGGTGGACCGGGTCCTCCAGGCCGTCGAGGGAGTGGATGACGCGCTCGCGGCGGCTCGTGGGACCGACGCCGAGGCGTTCGACGATCCGCGCGGAGAAGGGCGGCATGACGATGGTTTCGGGCATGGCGAAGCTCCTGCCGGATGGAGAAGGAGGATGCGGAGGCTGTTCAGGCGGCGAGCTGGGCGGCGTACCAGGCGAGGAACTGGTCCACGGACGCGGCGACGGGCTTGAGGACGGGCTCAGTGTTGCCGTCGCGCCAAGCGCTGGAGATCTCGGCCAGGGAGGGCACGGAGAAGGCGGCCAGGCCCGGCATGCGGGACGCTGCGGCGAGAATCCGGTCGGGGCCGGACTCCCAGTGGTTGTGCTCGCGGAGGAGGAGACGGCAGGCCAGCACGAGGTGCTTGTAGAGCTGCCGCAGAGTGGTCGGCCCCGCGTCGGCGCGCAGACGGCGCATGGTGAGGATGACCTGGGGGAGCTCGCGGACAGCGGCGAGGGCGAGTTCCTCGCGGGTGATGGTCGGCAGTTCGATGTCGGGCGCGGCGTGCAGGACGGGCTGGCCCTGTTGGAGCTGGTGCAGGGCGAAGGCCAGGCGCGGGGTGAGGCGCCGGGCGGTCAGTTCACCCGGAGTGATGAGGGTGGGGCCGAGGGATGCCGCGCCGTTCAGCGCGGTCCGGTACTGCTCCAGGGCTTCGTGGATCCGGCCTGCGACCGCGTGTTCGGCGATCACGAGGAGGTCCAGGTCGGACCAGTCGGCGATCCAGGTGCCCTCGCCGGGACTGCCGGTCAGGGCGGCGAGCCGTACGTCGGGGCCGTACGCCCGTACCGTGTCGGTGAAGTCGGCCGTCGCCGAGGCGATGGCGGCCGGCAGGCCCAGCCCGTACGGGGTGGCGACGCGTAGCGTCGTGGAGGCGGGCGGTACGGCGATGCGCCGGAGCCGGGAGCGCAGTGCGGCGATGCTGCCGGAGTTGTCGATCACGTGGTCGGCGAGTGTGGCGACCTGGTGGGCGCCACGGCTCATCTTGATCTCGTCCTTCGCGGCAACGGCCTGGGCCTGCATCCCGGACCTCTCGACGCGTACGGCGAAGGAGACGTCCAGGTAGACGATCTGGAGCGTGTCGCCCATGAGCTGTTTGAGCTCGACGATCGAGGCGTCGTCGTGGACGGACTCGATGGTGAACAGCCGCGTGTCGACGTGGGCCTCCGCGAAGCGGTTCAGCTCGCCGAGCAGCAACTCGGCCTGCCTCCGGGGCGACAGAGCGTACGGGTCCGCGAGACCTTCCCGGTGGGCCGCCTGCCGTAGCAGGAAGCCGATCTTGAGGCGCTGGGCGCCGCACGTGCGCCGTACGAACTCGGCACTGGTGCTCTTGCCGCACTCGCTCAGCCCGCCGAAGGCGATGACCCGACCCAGATGGTGGCTCGGCTTGATCTCCGTGGGCGCGGCGTCGTCCCGGCCGTACAGCTTGAAGCGGGCCGGTACAGGAAGCCGCCGACGCCCAGCGACGACGTCGGAGAGCAGCGAGTCGAGGGCAGCGCACAGCTCCTCACGCTGGCCGTGGAGCGCGGGAACGCGGCGCCGCGCCAGCTCGTCCCTGGACGCGGCCCGTTCGCTGTGCCAGATCCGCAGCGTCAGCACCGACAGACGGTCGACGACGGAGGCGAACGTCTCGGTGTGCAGTGGCGCGTCGGCGAGGCCCGCGTTCGCCAGCGAGCAGAGGATCTCGTCGGCCCGCTCGGCGAGCGCGTTGCGCTCGGCATTGAGCTGGTCGATCTCGCGCTTGCAGTCGGCGACCTGGGCGGCGGAGAGTAACGCGCCGCGCACCCGGTCCTCGGTGTCCCACAGGCGCCCGTTGACGGTGTGGAGCCGAGTGATGCTGTCGTCCAGACGGCGCTGGTCCTTGTCCTGGAGTGTGGCTATGGCGTGGGCGAGGCCCGGTGGTAGGAGCAGGGGCGGGGAGTTCTGGGTCATCGGTGACTCCCATCGGTGAGTCGGCTGAGGCCGAGGTGATCCAGTACGACGGCGTGGACGTCGTTCAGGGAGCGGCCTTCGCAGTCCACGACGGCGGTGTACGCGCCCTGGTCGGCCTGGTGGAGCAGGACCGCGTGCAGCGTCTTCTGGTAGGCCGGGTAAATCCCGGTCCAGGGACGGCCCTCGCGGGCGCTGGTGACGGCGTAGCTGCGCTCGGCGTCGAGGGACGGCAGCAGAAGGATCGAGGTCTCCGGTCCTGCGGCACGCGAACCGGCAATAGCCGTCACCGTCTTGAATGCCTCGGCCACCGTTAGCCCGTCCTTGACCACGCAGGTGGCGGTGGCCACGGCGAGGAGCATGGGCAGGCCCCGGTCGAGTAGACCCGTACGCCTCGCTTCGCGAGCGGTTGCCCGCTTGGCGTGGCCGGCGAGCAGCAGCTCGGTCAGCTCGACGCTCGTGGACGTCTCGAACCACCAGCGGGCATAGTCGCCCGCCGCCACACGCGCCCACGGTTCGGGGTCGTGCTCGTGGATTGCGCCCAGCGGCTGAAAGCCGTCACACCGCTCGGCCAGTCGCCCGATGTGGGTCGTCTTGCCCACGTTGTCAGGGCCGTTGAGGCTGACGAAGTCCGGGGACTCTGCCATCGCTCACGCCTTGCGGATCGGAGTGTCGAGTACGGAGGTGATCGCGTCCGTGTTCGTCGCGATGAACTCGGCCAGCTCCGGGGGCATCAGGTTTAGTTCACGGACGGCCTCGGCGGTGAACGGCACCCGGACCACCTCGTACCCGCCCCGCTCCGGCTTGGTGAACTCCGTACCCGTACGCGCGGCCAGATCCATCGACTCCAGGCGCGCGGCGAAGATGTGCTGGACGCCGATGCCACCCTCTAGCTCGTCGGTGATCAGGTGGACGAGCTCGGCGCGCTCCAGCTTGCCGCCGAGCTCCTCGAACACCTCGCGGTGCAGGGCCGCCTCGATGGTCGCGTCGTCCTCCTCGACTCCTCCGCCGACCGACACCCAGTACGGCTCCCTGCCCGGCTTGGTGCGTTTGATCAGGACCAGCTCGTCGCCGTCGAGGAGGATGGCGCGGGCGTTGCGCTTGACGATGTCGGTCATGCCGTTTGCTCCTTCTGATCGTGGTACAGGAGAGAACGGGCGGAGGGCTTCCTGGTAGCGGTGGACGCCTCTCCGGCTCGGTGGACCCAGCATGGTGCAGGCCGGTGGCGGAGTGTGACGTACGGGTGCTGCAGCAATGCCGCATCACTGCCGAACACGGCTGGCTACGCTGGGTGTTCAGTCGTTCCACCGGGCGACGGACAGGGGGTACGACGGTGGTCACGGTGCAGCGATGGTCCGGCCGGGAAGCCCGGCTGTTGCGTGACGCCCTGCGCATGAGCCTTCGGGACTTCGCCGCGTACCTCGGTGTCAGTGACCGGACTGTCTCCAACTGGGAAGCTGGCGGGGCGAGTTACCAGCCCCGTGCCGAGTCTCAGGCTGTCCTCGACACGGCACTTGGCCGCGCGTCGGACGATGCGAAGGCGAGGTTCGCCGCAGTGCTCGGAGTGAACGGCGCTGTCCTGCCCATGGCAGGCAGGATCGGAGTCGACTCCCACAAGTTCCTGCCCGTCTTTATCGGCGTCGAGCGCGCTCGCCAACTCCGCGCGCACATGGCCCTGGGCGCCGATGCGGATTGGCTGGAGTCCTCCTCGGCCCGAGTGGACCACCCCGAAGCGCAGGAATGCGTGCTGCACGTCTTCGCATGCGGCGTCGCCGCCTTCCACATCGTCCAGCCGCACGAACCGGCTTCGCTCACCGAACTCGCTGTATGGCGGTACCGCTCGTACGCCTCCGATCTGCCCTGGGCGCGAGACAAGCTCCGCGACCTCCTGGACGAGGACCACGCCCTCGTCCCCAACCCCGAGTACGTCCTCTCCCTGTACTGGCTCACCAGCGGCCCCTGGAGCGGCAGCGCCTACGACACCGCCCTGCGACTGCTGTCCACGCCTTCGGTCCTGGTCGACCGCGGTGCCCGCGGTGGGCCCGCTCCCCTGGACGGCTCGGTCGAGGAGTCGCTCCTCGCCAACGGCTTCGACCACCCGGACATCGTGTCCTTCGGCGTACGGGGAGTCTCCACGGGATTCGTCGGCTGGTCCGGCGTCGCCTACGCGTCCCACTCACGCGAGCGCAGCCTCACCATCGACGAGCTGGTCAACTGCGAACTGGCGGTCCAGACACTGTGGTGCTTCACCCGCCAGATCCAGCAGATGGTCGAGGACGGGCAGGACCCGTCCATGCCCGAGCGGTACGGCTGGCGCTTCCTACGTGCCGCGTACTCCCGGCTCACCACAGCCCGCGCCCAGGAGACCGCGCAACACGTCCTGATGCGGGAGGCCATCATGAAGACCAGCGGGCTGGCCGAACGGCTGCGCGCCGCGCAGGACGCTCTACGCGAGAGCGTCGGTTGAGAACAACGGGCAGGAGAGACGGCGGATGGACACCGGCAGCGCCGCGCTGGTCGTGATCGACATGCAGAACGGCTTCGTGAACCACCACAGCCGCCACGTCGTGCCCGTGGTCTCCGACCTGGTCGCCCAGTGGTCTGCGGCGGGCCGACCCGTGATCTTCACCCGCTACTTCAACTACTCGGACAGCCCATACGAGCGCTTCTTCCACTGGCACCGGCTGCAGGGACCTCCCGAGACCGACATCGTCCCCGATCTCGCCGAAGCCGCTGCCGACGCACACGCGGTCGTCGACAAGACCGGGTACACGCTTTTCACCCTCGAAGGCACCGAACTGATCGGCCAGGCTGGCTGGACCGACCTCGTCTTCTGCGGAATCGCCACCGAAAGCTGCGTCCTGAAGTCCGCCGCCGATGCCTTCGAGCACGAATACGCACCCTGGATCGTCACCGACGCCTCCGCAAGCGACGCCGGCCCGGATGTCCACGACGCCGGCCTTCTCGTCGCCCGCCGTCTGATCGGAACCGGCCAACTCGTCACCACCGAGCACGTGATGGGACAACTCACTGCGTACGCTGGGGCCCCGGTGCTGGAATAGCCCCATGGTCGACTCATCGCCCGCCCCCGGTTCGCACGGCACCTACGACACCGACCTGATCATCATCGGCGGCGGCCCGGCCGGCTGCGCCGCCGCCCGCATGGCCGCCAGCGTCGGCATGCGCTCGATCCTCGTCGAGCCGGACACTCTGTGCCGCAACCTCTACCGCATCCCGGCCCTGAACAACGTCCTAGGCGGCTATACCGCCGGACCGGAACTGGCCGACTCCATCACCACGGAACTGAAGAGCACGGAACTGTGCCGCCTCGAACTCGGCCGCCACGCCACCGAACTCCGCGCTGACGACGACCACGTCACCGTCGCCCTGGACAGCGGTGCTCGTCTCACCGCTCCATACGCCATCGTCGCCACTGGCGTCGGTCCACTCCAACCCCGCGATGTCCCCTGGATCACCGCCCCTAGCAGCCTCACTCTGCCCCCGCTCTGGCAGGCCGATGCGGATGATGCCGAGGGTCGCACCCTCCTCGTCCTCGGCGGCGACCGCCCGATCGGCACCTTCTTGCGTGCCCACCCGGCCACCGGCACCCGCCTGCTCGTGGCGTACCCCGAGTCCGACGACTACAAGGTCGAGGAGATCCGCGAGGAACCCCGCGTCACGCTTCTTCCCGTCGAACACCTGACGTTGAGTCCCTCCGAAGGGACCGCGGTGATAGCGGAAGTGGTGGGCCGGGACGGCGAACGGCAGACGGTCGCGGCGGACATCGTCTACCTCAGCATCGGGAACGCGCCGACTGCCCCGTCCGGCGACCTGACCCGCGGTACGGACGGCTACTGCCCGCCCACCGACCAGCACCCCCGCATCATCGTGGCCGGCGACCTCCGCTCCGCTCGCTTCCAACGCATCATGACCGCCTTGGGCTCCGGCAGCGAGGCCGCGCTGCACGCCTATTACGCAGCCAGGGAACTGCTCACCAAGGGCTGAGACGAGGTGCGAAGACGCGCAGAGAGGGATCTCCGTGACCAGCGAGGCCGAGGCAGCAGTCGCCGCCGCAGTCGTCGTTCAGGGCGGGCGCGTCCTGCTCGTGCGACGACGCGTGGCGGAAGGCGCACTCTCGTGGCAGTTCCCGGCCGGGAAGATCGAACCCGAGGAAACTCCCGAAGAAGCCGCAGCGCGTGAGATCCAGGAGGAGACCGGGCTCCTGGTGACCCCGCAGAGCGTGCTCGGACAACGGGTTCACCCCATGACCGGTTGGGAGATCCACTACATCGCATGTCGACCCGTCGGCGGGGAGGCGGTCATCGCGAGTGATGACGAAGTGGTTGGCCTGGTCTGGGCCGCGCACGGTGAGATCCCGCAGTACGTGCCGTACGGGCTATTCGAGCCGGTGCAGGACTACCTCGACGCGACTCTGCTGCCGTGAGCTCCGTCGGGTCAACGCCCCTGAGAAGTCAGGAGCGTGTTGCCGTTGTCGGGGCCGGGGTGGCAGGGCTCACCACCACCGTCGAGCGGGGCCAGCAGACCGGACGGCAGGGGCGCGGCCGGTGGCGGGGATGACTCCCAACCACCGGCCGCTGGTTCCTGTGTTGGCGCTTTGCCTGTGTGCTCAGTCCTCGTGCGGGCGGAACCTGTCGGCCCCCGCAGCGACGATGCCGCACAACCGGTCGTACTCGAGCAGGTCCTCGTGGCTCATGAAGGCGACGAGGGCTTCATGGTGCCGGACGGCGTACTTGTGCAGCAGCTCAGCCAGTTCGTGCGCGGCTGCAGCTGCTTCGGCTCCGGCCTCGGAGTTGTGGGCATAGACGCCGGCGGCCTGGAGCTCTTCGATGGTGGCGTCACCGGCGAGGGCCTGTTCCTCCTCGGTGAAGGGGCGTCCGTCGAGGTGGCGGAAGGTGCGGGTACCCGAGGGACGATTGAAATCCGTGTCGAACAGCAGGGCCATGACGTGGGGGCGAGGGGCGGAGGCGGGCATACGGGTTCTCCTCAGAGGGTCGGTGTGGTCGGCTACCTTGGCGGCTCGGTTTTGCGGTTCAGCGTCGCCGCGGGGAACTGTTCGCGGGCCTGGTCCCGGTTTGCGCTGCCCGTAGCGGCGAGGAGACGGCGTGGTTGCCGCTGGCCCGCTGGTCCTGGGAGTGCTGGGGAGCAGCGGGGAGGTCAGCCATCCGCCGCAGCCGCCACACGAGTACGTCACTCATGTGCTCCGCCGTGTCCAGTTCCCGGCGTGCGGCGGCATCGGTGAGCAGGGCGGTGGGGTTGTGGCCAGCGGTCCGGGCCTCGGCGAGGGTGGCTGCGAGGGCCGGCCAGCCGGGTTCGGCGAGGATTCGGTCGGCCAGTTCGGGCAGGGCTTGGCGCAGGATGGCGGAGTGGTGCCGTTGCAGGGACGGGGCCAGGCGGCGGCCACGCTGGTGGAGCACGGACATGGGCTGCCCGGCGGCGGCCTGGTAGGCCACGCGCAGATGCTCGGCGGCTTGCTGGGCGGCCTCGGCCTGCTGGGCGTGCTGCTTCTTGGCGTGCCAGTGCGCGGCGGCGGTGATCAGGAAGAACAGCATGTCGATGGCCATCGCCGTGGTGGCGCCGTCCTCGCCTCGGCCGAGAGCTGGACCGCTGTGGATGAGCTCGCGTGCGGCTTGGCGCAAGGCGCGGCCGTGGCTGTGTGCGGCGCGGATGTGGGAGCGGGAAGCTCGTTCGAACGCGGTGGCGGCGGCCTGTAGTTCGTGACGGGTGTGCGCGGCGGAGGTCTTGGCGAGGGCGTCGAGGACTTCCCCGGTGGCGGCGATCTGCGCGGCAACCACGCCGTCGTCGCCGTGGTCGATGACGAGCAACGCCTGCCACGCGGCGGTGGTGGCGCGGCGACGTGCGGACGCGGGCCTGGTCACCGGCGACAGGGTCGGCTGCTGGGTACCGTCGTCGGCGGGGTGAGTCCAGCGTTCGCGGATGCGGGGCAGGGATAGGTCCGGGGCGAGCTTGGAGCCGGAGTAGAAGACGGACTTGCCCTCGGCGTTGCGGTCGTCGGGGAGGGCGACGGTGTAGCCGAGGGTGTCGCCCGACGGTGCGATGCGGCGCCGGATGAGCAGGCCAGCCGCAGCGAGGCGGTCGAAGAACTCCTCCTCGCTCGCCGCGCCGGCCGCGGAGCGGCGGACGGTCTCGCGGAGCTCTTCGCGCGGGGTGCGTTGCCGGTTGTGGCGGTGGGCTTTGTGGCGTTCGGCGCTGGTGGGGCGCTTGGCGGCTGTGCCGTCGCCGGCCTTCACGCGGTGCAGGTCGTAGTCGGCTTCGATGCGGCGGCATTCGGCCTGGGCGCGTTTGGCGGAGCGGTGGTGGTCGGGGCGGCGGCCGTCTTCGCGGACGAGGGTGGCGATGAGGTGGATGTGGTCCTCGGCGTGGCGGACGGCTGCCCAGCGGCACCCCGCGCCGTCGCCGGGGTCGATGCCGGTGGCGGCGATGACCCGGCGAGCGATGTCGGCCCACTCGGTGTCTGTGAGGGTGCGGTCGCCGGGGGCTGCGCGAACCGAGGCGTGCCACACGTGCGTGGCGGGACGCGTGTCGTCAGGGAGCAGATGCAGGGGCTCGTCCAGGAGGCGGGCGAGGTCGTCGAGTGTGGCGTTCGGGTCGCGGCCGGGGTCGGGGGCGAGGCCGTCGAAGGAAGCGACGAGGTGAGAGTCGGTGTGTTCCTCGCGGCGGCCGGGGCCGTAGAGGTAGGCGAGCAGGCGGGCGGTGTCGCGGCCCTGCTTGTGGACGGAGGGGATCAAGCGGCAGTGCCTTCGGCGTTCGGGTCGGTCATGCGGGCGGTGATGTGGCGGATGCCTTCGACGGCGTGGCGAACAGCGGCGATGGTGTCCTCCAGACCGTCGGGGTAGGCGCCGCTGTTGAGGGCATGGGCGGCTTGGTTGAGGTTGTTGTTCGCGTACCCGAGTTGGCGCCGGAGCGCGAAGAGGGCGGTCAGGGTGTCCTGACGGGTGGCGATGGTGGCTGCAGTGCGGTTGAGATCGCGGGCGGCGGCGAGCCCGCTGTGGGCGAGAAAGCCGGCGATGCTCATGCCGACCGCTTCGGCTCCGGCGGCGACGACGTCGAACTCGGGCTCACTCAGGCGGACGCTGTGCGCGCGGCGCTGCTTTGGCGCGCGGATACGGGCGTTGCTCCGGCGCCTGCCAGGCTGCGGTCCGCCCTCGGTCGCAGCCCCAGCCTTCCGCGCCCCCTGGCGCGGGAGGTCGCCCGTCACCCCCGGGGCGGGCACGGGTTCGGACGCGCCCCCTGCGGGGGAGTGTCCGAACCTCCAACTTGCTGGGCCTGTGACCGGGGTGGTGGGCTGCTGCTGCTGGGGCGTGATGGGTTCGTGGCGCGGGTCGTGCATGGCTCTCCGTGTCGGGGTTGTTGGAGGGCGAGCGGCTGGGCGAGGTGGTCGTCAGCCGTCGTGGGAGGCGTTCAGTTCGTCCTTGACCGAGCGGACGATCTCGCCAGCGTGATCGCTGGCGACGCTGTATCCGTCGTCGCGTACGGCCTGCTCCAGGAGGTCACGGGATAGGCGGCCGTGCTCGCTGTGGAGACGGTGGGCGTAGTCGCGAAGGATCTCGTCGGTGGCGCGGGGTTTGCGGCCCGGCCGCTTCGGCTTCGGCGTAGCACGCTTGGCCGAGGGCATGCAGTGGGATGACGTCGACTTCGATCTCGGCGTCATCCGCGTACGGCGCGGCCGGCTGCGGCCCCGCTACAAGCATGGCTGCGGAGACCGGTGCGGACGCAAGCCCGGCTTCTGCCCCCAGAAGATCAACACCCGGCGCGAGACGAAGAGCGCCAAGTCCCGCGCCGGCCAGCGGCCCATCGGCGCCCCCGACGAACTCCTCCAACTCCTGCGCCAGCACAAGGAGGAGCAGGCTCGCGAGCGGGCCCGGGCCCGTGACCTGTGGACGGAGAAGGGGTACGTGTTCACGTCGCCCACCGGTGAGCCCCTGAACCCGAACACGGACTACCACAAGTGGAAGGAGCTGCTGAAGGCCGCTGGCGTCCGCGATGCCCGCCTTCACGACGCCCGCCACACTGCGGCGACCGTCCTGCTCATCCTCGGCGTCCCCGACGCGGTCGTCGACGCCATCATGGGCTGGGAGCCTGGCAAGTCCGCCCGGATGCGCCGCCGCTACCAGCACCTGACCAGCCGCGTCCTCAAGGACACTGCCGCCAAGGTCGGCGGCCTCCTGTGGGGCACGGACCAGGCGGCGGGAAGTGCTGCGCCGGAGGCCAGCCAGAGCCCCGTCCCCGCCGAACTGGTGGTGCACGTCGCCCGCCTCGGCGAGCGACGGGTTCCCTTCCTTCATCGCGAGCACGCCGACGAGGTCGTCGCACGGTGGAGCGAAGACTGGCCCGACCACACGGCCGAGATCGAGGAATGGGACCGCTGGCGCTGGGAACACCAGGGCCCCGGCGGCGCGAGCGCCATCCGCGACCGCGTACCGGAACGGGCCGTGGTCTTCCACGCCCGAGCCCTGTTCCTCCCCGGTGGCGCCCGCGTGGCGACCGGACTTCCCGAGCAGTGGTCGGTGCCAGCCTGGGACTTCGAGACCGACCGCTACACCGGCCGCGCCTCGGCCTGGCGCACGGCCTGGTGCCCCGGCACGGGCCAAGAGGTCGAGGCCCAAGTGCGCGGCACGGACAAGGTAGCCGTGGAGACGGCCTTCACCGAGGCTTGTGCACAGGCTGTGGACCGCGCCCGGAACCCGGGGAAGTACGGCGACACCGACGACTGGTGATGACGGACGCCTCCGTTGGGACACCAGGCGGTGATGGAGGGCACCAGCGGGAACTCCGCTGGTGCCCTCCGCTGCGTGTAGACCGACTCCGTGTCGCTACAGCTGGTTCTTCCAGTTGCGGATGGCCTGGTCGAGCTTGGCGCGCAGCCGGTCAGCGGCCGTCGTTCCGGGAAGCAACTGGGGGTACGCCTCGCTGTCCCTCCTGGCGATCAAAGCGCCGAGAGTGGTGGAACTTTGCGACGGGAAGACCAGTGAGCACTTCTTCCCGCCCAGCTCCTGCGCCAGTCCCAAGAATCCGCGGCCGATCCCGAGGCCAGGTGAGGTGCCATAGTGCTTTGCCTCGATCGCGGCGACGAGCCCCTTGCCCCGGGGGTGGACCATGGCCCGGCGGCTCCGCTCGGCCTCCTGGTGGTCCAGCACGGAGACGTCGCACTCGTGCGCCACCTTCGATGTGGTGGCCGCGACGTACACGCCCAGGTGGATCTCCAGCTTCTTCTGCGTGTCGGGGAAGCTCACCACCGCGCGGGTGAAATCGCCGGACCACAGGTTGCCGGGAGACCGGCGGAAGCGCAGTGCGGTGGCCGGGTTCGTGCCGTCCTGCGTGAGAAGCGTGGTTCCGCCCGCAGTCCTTACGGCATCGAGGCACACGACGAGCAGGGATGCCTCGTACAGGTCCGACTCATCCGCCTTGCCGCGGTAGACGGGCTCCAGGATGCCGATCGCCTGCTCGATGGCCTGCACCAGGGTGGGCTTGTTCACTGGATCGCCCCCACCGGCACGTCGGTTCCCTCGGACAGCAGCGCGCGGACGGTCGCCAGCGCGGCCCGTGCGTGCTCGGTCTCCGCCTTGAGGTCGAGAGACGAGGGCGTTTCCAACTCTGGATCACCGAACTCGACGGTCAGCTCCATCTCCCGCCTTGAGGCGATGTCCAGCGCTGCCTTGCGGGAGGCGTACATGGTCTCGGCAAGGGTCAGCACGGCTATGCGCGCGAGCTCGAGGCTCTCGTCGTCGGTGTACGGGAGCACGGCGATGTCCGCCTTACCGAGGGGCGGCAGATCGGCCGCCGCCAGTCGGCTGGCGCGCGCCTGGTACTCCCCCACCTGCTTGAGCCGCTGCTCGGAGGCGACTCGGCCCTGCCGGACCTCCTGCCTCAGCTGGTCGGCGAGATCCGGCAGCCTTTCTGTGAGATGCGCCATGAGGTGTGCGAACTGATCACTTCCGTCGACAGGCACGCTGCCCCTCCCTTGGTGTTCTGGGCAGGACTGTAGGGCGAGTCACTGACAGCAGGGCTTCTGCCCGCCCTTCCCGTTGATGCCGGTCGGCCTTGATGAGCCACCAGCAGCCCTTCGGGCGTCCAGCCGCTGCCTCGGTGATCGGCTGTTGGGGACCAACTGCAACCAAAACTGCAACCACACACGTCGAAGGGCCCCACCGCGAACGGTGGGGCCCTTCGACAACGTGCCCGGTGAGGCACTGGCGGAGGATACGAGATTCGAACTCGTGAGGGGTTGCCCCCAACACGCTTTCCAAGCGTGCGCCCTAGGCCTCTAGGCGAATCCTCCGCCGGAAACATTACATGACGTTGGGGAGTGCTAGCGAACTCGTTCGGGCCCCGGTGATCGGGGCTCGTTCGGGCCCCTGCGATCGGGTAGGCTGGGGCTCAGCCCCTCACGCGGCGCTATCTGACTGAACTCCCCCAGGGCCGGAAGGCAGCAAGGGTAGGTCGGCTCTGGCGGGTGCGTGGGGGGTCTTGTGCTTTCCCGGGGAGAGCGCCGGGGAGCGAGGGCCGGGGGAGGCCCCGGGGCGACGGCTCGAGCGGGACGCTTTGTCGGTGGGCGCCTATAACCTCGTATGCGTGTCGTCTCTCGCGCTGTACCGCCGCTATCGCCCGGAGTCGTTCGCCGAGGTCATCGGGCAGGAGCATGTCACTGACCCGCTGCAGCAGGCGCTGCGGAACAACCGGGTCAATCACGCGTACCTGTTCAGTGGTCCGCGCGGCTGTGGCAAGACGACCAGCGCGCGGATCCTGGCCCGGTGTCTGAACTGCGAGCAGGGACCGACGCCGACGCCCTGCGGCGAGTGCCAGTCCTGCCGGGACCTGGCCAGGAACGGCCCGGGATCCATCGACGTCATCGAGATCGACGCCGCGTCGCACGGTGGTGTCGACGACGCCCGTGACCTGCGGGAGAAGGCCTTCTTCGGGCCTGCGAGCAGCCGGTACAAGATCTACATCATCGACGAGGCCCACATGGTCACGTCAGCCGGTTTCAACGCGCTGCTCAAGGTCGTCGAGGAGCCGCCCGAGCACCTCAAGTTCATCTTCGCCACCACCGAGCCCGAGAAGGTCATCGGGACCATCCGGTCGCGTACGCACCACTATCCCTTCCGTCTCGTGCCGCCGGGGACCCTTCGTGACTACCTCGCCGAGGTGTGCCAGAAGGAGGGCATCCCGGTCGAGGACGGGGTCCTGCCGCTCGTCGTGCGCGCGGGTGCCGGGTCCGTGCGTGACTCGATGTCCGTCATGGACCAGCTGCTGGCGGGCGCGGGTACCGAGGGTGTGACGTACGCCATGGCCACCTCGCTGCTCGGGTACACGGACGGGTCGCTGCTCGACTCCGTCGTCGAGGCCTTCGCGTCCGGTGACGGGGCTGCCGCCTTCGACATCGTGGACCGGGTCATCGAGGGGGGCAACGACCCTCGACGGTTCGTCGCCGACCTGCTGGAGCGGCTCCGGGACCTGGTGATCCTGGCCGCCGTACCCGACGCCGCGGAGAAGGGGCTCATCGACGCCCCCGCCGACGTACTGGAGCGGATGCAGGCCCAGGCGGATGTCTTCGGACCGGCTGAACTCAGCCGTGCCGCCGACATCGTCAACGAGGGGCTCACCGAGATGCGCGGAGCCACCTCGCCCCGGCTCCAGCTCGAGCTGATCTGTGCGCGCGTACTGCTCCCCGCCGCGTACGGCGACGAGCGCTCCCTCATGGCCCGGCTGGACCGCCTGGAGCGGGGCGTCAGCTTCTCCGGCGGCGGTGCGGGCCCCGCCATGGGGTACGTGCCAGGGCCCGAGGCGCACGCGGGGATGCCGGGGGGACCGGTGCCGCAGGGGGCGGCGCCCGTTCCGCCCGGTGGCGGTGCCGCGGCGGCCCGTGCCGCGGTGCGCACCGGTGGGGCGTCCGGGCCGGGTGGATACGAGGACGGCGCGGCTCCCGTGCCGGGACCGCCCGCGGAGACCGCACCGGCTGCCCCGACTCCGGCTGCCCCGGCTCCGGCTGCCCCGGCTCCTGCCGCTCCCACGGCTGCGCGGCCCCAGGCTTCTGGCTCTCCGGCTCCCGCCGCTCCGGGTGCCTGGCCGACCGCTGCCGCGGCGGGCGGTGGCCGAAGGCCCGGCGGGTGGCCCACGGCCGCGCCCTCGGCAGGGGGGCAGCCCACGGCCGCGCCCGCGCAACCGGCCGCGCCCGCCTCTTCCGCTCCGGCCGCCGCTCCAGCGGCCGGAGGGCTCGACCCCCGCATGCTCTGGCCGAACATCCTCGAAGCCGTGAAGAACCGCCGACGCTTCACCTGGATCCTGCTGAGCCAGAACGCACAGGTGGCGGGCTTCGACGGTACGACGCTGCAACTCGGCTTCGTGAACGCGGGCGCGCGGGACAACTTTGCGAGCAGCGGCAGCGAGGACGTCCTGCGGCAGGCGCTGGCCGAGCAGTTCAACGTGCAGTGGAAGATCGAGGCGATCGTCGACCCGTCCGGCGGATCGGCCCCGCCGCCTGCCGCGGGATCCGGGTTCGGGGGCGGCGGCAATGCCGGACCAAGCGGCGGGCACGTCGCAGGGGGCGGCGGATACGGTGGCGGCGCACCTGCCGTGCCGCGCCCGGCACCTCAGCAGTCCGCCCCGGCGGCGCGTCCTGCCGCACCGGCGGAACCGGCTCCATCACCGCCAGCGGCACCGGCAGCGCCGACGCGACCCGCCCCGGCCGCCGCGGAGCGACGCGTGGTCGCACCCGAGGACGACATGCCGGAGGACGACGACCCCGACCTCGACGAGTCGGCCCTCTCGGGCCATGAACTGATCGTCCGCGAACTGGGTGCCACGGTGGTGGAGGAGTTCTCGAACGAGTAGGGCGGCAAGAGCGGACGGCGGCGAGCAGAGCGGACGGCAAGGGGAAGAGGACCGCGTCGTCGTCACCGGCCGCACCCGCACACGGGTGGACGACCTGGGTCGCGCGCCGGCTTGGAGGGCGGCGGACGCTCCCTCTCCCGGGCCGATGTGGGACGAACGCACAAGTCCTCGTCCGGCTTCGTTTCGGTGGCCCCCACAAAGCCGTCCGACTCCGCCCGTTAGGCTGACCCCGTGAAGGTCCTCGTCATCGGTAGCGGTGCCCGCGAACACGCCCTGTGCCGTTGTCTCTCTCTCGACCCCGACGTCACCGCCCTGCACTGTGCCCCCGGCAATGCAGGCATCGCCGAGGTGGCCCAGCTGCACCAGGTCGACGCGCTCGACGGAAAGGCCGTGGCCACGCTGGCCATGGACCTCGGCGTCGAGCTGGTCGTCGTGGGCCCGGAGGCTCCGCTCGTCGCGGGTGTCGCCGACACCGTGCGTGCAGCGGGGATCCCCGTCTTCGGCCCCTCTCAGGAGGCCGCACAGCTGGAGGGCTCCAAGGCCTTCGCCAAGGACGTGATGGCGGCCGCGGGTGTACCCACCGCGCGTTCGTACGTCTGTACGAACGCTCAGCAGGTCGAGGAGGCGCTCGACGCCTTCGGTGCCCCGTACGTCGTGAAGGACGACGGCCTCGCCGCCGGCAAGGGCGTCGTCGTCACCGCCGACCTGGAGACCGCGAAGGCCCATGCGGCCGGCTGCGAGCGCGTCGTCATCGAGGAGTTCCTCGACGGACCCGAGGTGTCCCTGTTCGCCGTCACTGACGGCGAGACGGTGCTCCCCCTCCAGCCGGCCCAGGACTTCAAGCGCGCGCTGGACAACGACGAGGGGCCGAACACCGGTGGCATGGGCGCGTACTCGCCGCTGCCGTGGGCCGACCCGAAGCTGGTCGAGGAGGTCCTGCAGACGGTTCTGCAGCCCACCGTGGACGAGATGCGCCGCCGTGGCACGCCGTTCGCAGGGCTGCTGTACGCGGGGTTGGCGATCACCTCACGTGGTGTCCGGGTCATCGAGTTCAACGCCCGCTTCGGAGACCCCGAGACCCAGGTCGTCCTCGCCCGGCTGAAGACCCCGCTCGCCGGTGTGCTGCTGGCCGCGGCCAACGGCACCCTCGCCGACCTCGAGCCCCTGCGCTGGAGCGACGACGCGGCGGTCACCGTGGTCGTGGCCTCGCACAACTACCCCGGAACCCCGCGCACCGGCGACCCGATCACCGGGCTCGACGAGGTGGCGGCCCAGGACGCCCCGTTCGCGTACGTCCTGCACGCGGGAACCCGGCGCGAGGGCGACGCCGTGGTGAGCGCGGGCGGACGTGTGCTGTCGGTCACGGCGACCGGCGCGGATCTGGCCGAGGCGCGCCGCCGGGCGTACACGGCCGTGGGCCGCGTCGGGCTCGACGGATCACAGCACCGTACGGACATCGCGGCGAAGGCGGCGGGAACCGGCGCCTGAGCGCCCGGCCGCATCCTGGTCGGATCCCGGCCGCATCCCGGCCGCGTCGCGTCTGTGCGGCCGACCCGGCCGGCCGCACGGCCCGGTGGCGCCGTGAGTCTCTGCCGCGGTCCGGCGGATCCCTTCGACCTTCCCGGGCCGCGCCGTAGCGCGGCCCGGGAAGGGGATGAGACCCGTGGGCCCCGAATCCTTCTCACGGTTCGGGGCCTTTGCCGTGCGTCCGCGATGAGCCGCCACCTGCGTCTGGCCTGCGTCCGGCATGCGTGGGCAGGCGGTGGGGAGCAACCAAGGGGTGATCCTTGCGCTGCGTCATCCAGCTTTCCCCAAAGCCATTCCATCGAGTGACCAGTAACCCTTCCTGCTGACGATGGCCGGGGCCCCAACTAGGGTGCCGCGCAAGCGTTCCGGCACTTGGCCCACCGGCATTGCGATGTCAGTGACGGGTGCCACAGTGGGGGAGTGAGCAACGCACGGGCATCCGGTGGGGACTTCCGTGACGGAGACCGTCACGGCGTATGTCGCGCCGGACAGAGGCGGGACAAAGGGGGTGACTTCCGGTCGTGACCGGTATGGGTGTGGAGGTGGGCGCGCAGGCCGCGCGCTCCCGGGCCCTCGCTGTCCTGCGGGTCCGCAGTAGGGCGCTGGCCGTAGCCCTGCTGCCCGCGGCGATTGCCGTCGTGCTGCTCGCCGGCGATGCCACCGGCCATATCAGCGGAGCGCACTGGGCGATCGTGCGCTGGATCATGATCGGTGTCGCTGTGGTCGTCCTGCTCTCCGCCGCCGGTGTCGGCCTCGTCGTCGCCCGTGCCCGCCCGGCCATGAGCCCGACGGTCCCGATCGCCGAGGACGCGGCCCCCGATCTGTACCGCTTGGTCCGGGACCTGGCCGACCGCCTGGACGTCCCCGCCCCGTCGGCGATAGCACTCACCCCGGACTGCGACAGCTGGCTGGAGGACCGCACGCACCCCGCCCACGGCTCGTCGCCCTTCGCGTCCGCGCACGAGATACCGGCGGTTCGGGGACTCCGTGGCCTGTCGGCATCACGGCACCACCGCGCCCCGACCGCGCCCGTGCTCGTCATCGGCTCACCGTTCCTGTGGTGGATGCGGGTGGCCGAGCTGCGCGCGGTCCTCGCCCCTGTCGTCGCCGGTACAGCACCGTCGGCGCACCCGGACATAGCGGCAGCGCGTCGCTTCGTACGGGGTTTGGACGCGGCCGTGGCCGTGACATCGGCGCCCATGAACGGACCCCTGACGCGTACGGTGCTGGCCGGTGTCGGCTGGGTGGTCCGGCTGTTGCTGCGGAGCTGCCGCGGGCACGCGGCGGAGATGGAGCGGGGCGTGGCGGCTGCCGCGGCCGAGCATGCACAGGCTGTGGACTACGGTCTGCGGATCGTCGCCCAGGAGCAGGTCGGTCTGGCGTACGCGGGCTGGGACCGACTCCTGACCCGGGTCGCGCTGCCGGCCTGGCGGATGGGCCGCTGGCCGTCGCGCCTGGACGCGGGCGTGGTCGCGGCGCTCACGGAACTCTCCCGCCGGGACCGGCTGGCCGAGGGCTTCGCCTCCCGTCTGGGCGAGCGGCCCGCCTGCGATCTGCTGGAAGAACCCGGCGTTGTGGACGAGGCGGCGTCGCTGCTCGCGGCCCGACTCTTTCACGGCGGACCGGCCCAGCCCGGCCGGGACTGGGCACCGGTGGGCTGGCAGGAGTATCCGGACGAGGTCGTCGACCGCAAATGGCGCACGGACGCGGCCCGTCTCCACCGCGTCCTGGACGCCCTGGGCGTCCACCACGCCACGAACACGACCGCACCCGACCCGGACGGGCCGACCCTGGACCGGGTGTTGGAGTACCTGACGGTCCGGGCGGACACGAGCGAGGACGGAGGGACACCGGGCACCGCACGCGCGGGGGCCGCCGGGCGGGCTGAGCAGGCCGAGAGGGCTGTCAGCGGTGCGGGGACCCCCGAGACCGCGGAAACACCGGGCGACGAGGGTGGACCCGGCGACGAAGGCCCGTCCGGTGGCGTACGTGGCCTCGCGGGTGCGGGCGCAACGGATGGCGTACGCGACGGAAACACCGCGAGTGACTCATGCACCCTCGATGACGATGGCGCCCCGGGGGATGTGTCTCGCCTCGATGACGACGGCGCCTTGGGGGACGTGTTCTCCTTCGACGACGAGGGCCTCGTCGCCAGTGGGCGGACCGCCGTCCTCCTCGCCGGGCTCAGTGCCGAGGTGGCGCGAGAGGAAGCGGCCACCGGGGTGATACCGGGCGGCGGGGGTCCGGGGCAGCCACTGGCGGCGCCGGACCGGACGCCGTGGGATGACGGGATGCTGCCGCTGTTCCCGCTCCAGCCGCCCCGCACCGGCCGTGAACTGCTCGTCGACCACGTCACCGCCATGGTGTGCTGTGCCGCAATCGACACGGCGGGAGCGGCGCCGGGACTCGACTGGCTGGACGGCCCGTCACTCCTGGTCAGGGGCGAGCGCACGGCCGACCTGGCGTCCCGGGTCCTCACCCTCGTCGAGGCGGGCGACCCGGCTCCGCTCCGCACCTGGCTCGTCCACCTGGGCATACGTGCGGAGAAGCCGGTCCGGTTGGTCTGACCCCAGCTCTCGGGACCTTCGGCCGGGCTGTCCTCTCGCCGAGACCACCGACCTGATCGCACCCTCGCTCGCACCCCGGGCCGGACCGCACAGGCCCCCACGGGAAGCCCTCCGAACCCCGCCCAGCCCGCCACCGGCTCCAGCCCGGCCCATAAGGTCCGCCACACCCCCCGGCGCGTCCAGTCGGCGGCCAACACCGCCTTCCCACCTGCGGAGACACCGCCCGCGATGCGGTCGCAATCCCTACCACTGGCCGGAGCCTTCCATTCCGGTCACGCCAATTCACGACGAACGGTGACGGACTGCGTGCGTAATGTGATGTGCTGGGATCGATCGAGCGAAAGACAAGAGCCGACGAGGGCTCATGGGGGACGAGGGAGGGGACATCGTATGGGCTCGGAGCACATTCGTCGCTGGGAGTCGGGTGCCCTCGCGCATGCCGTGACGGACCCCTTCGGTCAGGGCCCGGTTCCCTGGCTGCGGGGCAGTGAGACGTACTTCGACGACACGGGACACGTCGTCCCCTGGTACGTGGATCCGGCCTCACCCCACATCCCGTCCCAGGCCAAAGGAGCGCGTATCCCGGCCCCGCGCACCAGTGACCCTCGCTCCGCCGACGACGTCCACCGTCAGATCAAGGGCTTCACCTCGGCCGGAGCGGTCGCCCCCGGCGAGGCCATCGACTTCCACATCACGGTCGACCCGCCCCAGGAATTCAGCGTCGACGTCTACCGGATCGGGCACTACGGCGGCGACGGGGCGTCCAAGATCACGACCAGCCCACGCCTCTCCGGCATCGTCCAGGCGCCCCCGCTCGCCGCCGACCGCACGGTCTCCTGCCACCACTGGTGGCTCTCCTGGCGGCTCCAGATCCCGTCGTACTGGAGCATCGGCGCGTACGTCGCGGTCCTCACGACCGCCGACGGCTACCGCTCCCACGTCCCGTTCACCGTTCGCGACGCCCGCCCGGCGGACCTGCTCCTGCTGCTTCCCGACGTCACGTGGCAGGCGTACAACCTCTACCCGGAGGACGGCCACACGGGCGCCAGCCTCTACCACGCCTGGGACGAGGACGGCCGACTGCTCGGCGAGGCCGACGCCGCGATCACGGTCTCCTTCGACCGCCCCTACGCCGGAGCGGGCCTGCCCCTGCATGTCGGGCACGCCTACGACTTCATCCGCTGGGCCGAGCGCTACGGCTACGACCTCGCCTACGCCGACGCCCGCGATCTGCACGCCGGCCGTGTCGCCCCCACCCGCTACCGAGGCCTGGTGTTCCCGGGCCATGACGAGTACTGGTCGACGCAGATGCGCCGCACCGTGGAACTCGCCCGCGAACACGGCACCTCGCTCGTCTTCCTCTCCGCCAACACCATGTACTGGCAAGTGGAGTTGGGTCCGTCCCCGTCCGGTGTCCCCGACCGGCTGCTCACCTGCCGCAAGCGCCGCGGCCCCGGAAAGCCGACGCTGTGGCGGGAAATCGACCGTCCCGAGCAGGAGATGATCGGGATCCAGTACGCGGGCCGGGTGTCCGAACCCCATCCCCTTGTCGTCCGCAACGCCGACCACTGGCTGTGGGAGGCGACCGGCGCCCACGAGGGCGACGAGCTGCAGGGAATGGTTGCCGGTGAGGCCGACCGCTACTTCCCGCGCGCTCCGCTGCCCGAGCACCTGGGGCGCATCCTGCTCGCCCACTCTCCCTACCGGGACGGCGAGGGCGCCCTGCGTCACCAGGAGACCTCCCTCTACCGGGCTCCCTCCGGAGCCCTTGTCTTCGCCTCCGGAACATTCGCCTGGTCCCCAGCGCTGGACCGTCCCGGCCACGTGGACACACGCGTCCAGCAGGCCACCGCGAACCTGCTGGACCGCATCTGCAAACGGGACTGACCCCTCTTCGACCCGGACCCCCCGGTCCAGCTCGTCGCCCGTATACGGGAGAATCGAGCCAGTTGGAGAGACCCACGGGGAGGAACCGTGTCCGGATTCGTAGAAAAGCCCGAGCCCGTTCAGGTGCCGGGTCTGGTGCATCTGCACACAGGCAAGGTGCGCGAGCTCTACCAGAACGAGGCGGGCGACCTCGTGATGGTCGCCAGCGACCGTACGTCCGCATTCGACTGGGTGCTGCCGACCGAGATCCCGGACAAGGGCCGGATCCTCACCCAGCTCTCGCTCTGGTGGTTCGACCAGCTCGCCGACCTGGTCCCGAGCCACGTCCTGAGTACCGAACTACCGCCCGGCGCCCCCGCCGACTGGTCCGGCCGCACCCTGGTCTGCAAGTCCCTGCGGATGGTTCCCGTGGAGTGCGTGGCCCGCGGCTACCTCACCGGCTCGGGACTCGTCGAGTACAACGAATCCCGCACCGTCTGCGGCCTCGCCCTTCCTGAAGGCCTGGTCAACGGTTCGGAGCTGCCCGCGCCGATCTTCACCCCCGCCGCCAAGGCCGCGGTCGGCGAGCACGACGAGAACATCTCCTATGAGGAGGCCGCCCGCCAGGTCGGCGCCGAGACCGCCGCCCAGCTTCGACAGGCGACCCTCGCCGTCTACGGCCGGGCCCGCGACATCGCCCGCGACCGCGGGATCATCCTCGCGGACACCAAATTCGAGTTCGGCTACGACGGCGACTCCCTCGTCCTCGCGGACGAGGTGCTCACTCCCGACTCCTCCCGCTTCTGGCCGGCGGACCAGTGGGAGCCGGGCCGCGCCCAGCCGTCGTTCGACAAGCAGTTCGTACGGGACTGGCTCACCTCCCCGGCCTCCGGCTGGGACCGCACGAGCGAGCAGCCTCCGCCTCCGCTGCCGCAGGAGGTCGTGGAGGAGACCCGGGGGAAGTATGTGGAGGCCTACGAGCGACTGACGGGCGTCAGCTGGTCGTAGTCGGGGAAGTTCCCGGGGCCCCGGCGACCGGGCCGGCCCCGGGCGCCCGCGTGTGCAGGGGCCCCGGTCCGGAAAGACCGAAGGCCCCGGTCGTCATGACCGGGGCCTTCGGTATCTGGAGCGGACGACGAGGCTCGAACTCGCGACCTCAACCTTGGCAAGGTTGCGCTCTACCAACTGAGCTACGTCCGCACTGCGCGTTGCGCGAGAGCAACTATACCCAACCTCGCCCGTGCGCGAGGCGTACTGCTGGGTGCCGATTGTCCGCACCCAGCTCGGTCACCGCCGACGACAGGTGGTTCCGCACGGTTCCCGGGGTCAGTGCGACCGCTCGGCGATCTCCGCAATGGGCGCGCCGTCGGCGGTCAGCTCCAGCGCCTCGGCGTCGCACGCGGTCAGCGGCGAGTCTCCGGCCGAGATCGCGTCGGCGGCCAACTCGGGGTCGGCGTAACGGTTTCCGGCGTGCAGGGTGCGGATGATCTCGGCGAGCCGCTGGGCGCTGACGGTCTTCGGGACGAAGCCGCACACCCCGCCGCAAGCGCGCGCTTCAGATGCCTGGGCCGCCCATGACTGGTGACGATCAGCACTCGGCAGCCGGGAAGTTCGATGCGCAGGGATGTGGCGACATTCACACCGACCGCGCCGGGTATCTGCAGGTCCAGCATGGCGACGTCGGCCTCGTGCGCCCGCCGCCATAGCCGGCGCCTCGGGCCCGCTGTGGCCGCCTCCGCGACGACCAGCAGGTCGTTCTCCAGGGAGAGCAGCGCGGCGAGCGCACCGCGGATGAGGTGCTCGTCGTCGGCCAGTAGCAGCCGCACGTGTGTGGAAGATGTCGTCATCGAGCGACCTCGTTCAAGGGGGCGGGCTCGCTCGTCGGGCGGGTGGCTCGACCTCCTCCAGATAAGGCGTGGTGAGCAGCACGGTCGTTCCGGTGTCACGCAGCGACCGCACCAACTCCCAGGTGTTCCGGCGCCCTTCGGTGTACACGCGCCGCAGGTCAGTGACCTCTGTCACGTGGTCGTGTTTCTGTCGTCGTCTCCATGACTGTCATGGATTCAGCGCCCTAGACGAGTCTTTCCGAACACGGTTAGTGGTCGTAGGCGGTCAGTGAGCGGCTGACCGCCTGGCCGGTCTGGAAGTTGTGCCAGATCGCGGCGG